>DAIAVG010000220.1 GCA_027445725.1 Acidithiobacillus sp. | reverse complement strand
GCTCCGGCGCGTGGCGAACGGGTGGCCAAGTACAACCAGTTGCTGCGGATCGAGGAAGAACTGGGTACCGCCGCCAGCTTCGCTGGTAAACACGCGTTTTGCAGACCGATCCGTTTCTGAGCACTTCCCGCACAAGTACCTGTACCAGGAACTGGGATTGGTACGGCCCCCCTGAGCGAACGCGGAGCCCTCCGTTTAATCGCTCTTCCGCGTTTGCTTCAGGATATTTAAAAACCCTCTTTTGCGCGACTCAACCGTACTCGAAGAAGCGCTTGCATTTGACTGCGAACCGCCGCCGATTTTCCTTGGTGTACCAGGGTGTTCCGCTAGTTCCCATGCTTCCGCCTTCCGGACACGTTCTCGTTCTTCCCGTCGATTCTGACGGATATCCTTTACACGCTTATGGTTGCTCTGGTCAGTGGACACAGCACCCTCAGTCAGATTTTCCTGCGCTGTCACAACCGCATCTACTTGGGCCATAAACTCAGCCCGTTCTTGCAGAATATCCGTTTTGATCTCCGCTTTTCGGAGCTTGCGATCCGCCACGTAGTCCTGCACTTCCTCAACCATATACCCCGCGAAGTCCTGATTCTTCTCCAGTAGGTGGCAAGCTTCAATACCGCCTTTGGGCTGAATAATATAGATCATCTCAATATTTCTTGGATCATACGCCACCGAAACCTTCCATGTGCGCGTCGCCCTTGCACGTATGAACCATTGTTCGCGAATAGCGATCTCGCTGGTGTAATATAATCCCTGCCATTTGATGCCTAAATGGGTTACGGAGGCTTCGCCTCTTGGCATTAGGGCCAGCAACACGGCCTCCTGAGGTCGGGTTCGTAAGAATCCGCTACGATGCTCAATTCCCCAGTTCCAGAGGGTGCGCGGAAAAGGATCCACCGCGGACTGAATTTGAAATTCATCATGGCGATACCATTCCATCCAGTGCATTTTATTATAACTCAGCGTATTATAGATCATAATTTCTGTGAACGCGTTAAGATCCAGTTTTGCGTCTAAACGATAGTCCAGATCACCACGTTCTCTTGCGACACGCCGCACGGCCCCAGGTACCCAATGGATCATTCGTTCATTGGCAATTCGGAACTGCTGCTCCACTATACCCTTCCAGTCGGCACGAAAGGGCGGCGCATTCGCCACCGTAATGTTTAACGAATCTGTCAGTTCATCGGCGTGCCTACTCAGTAATTCGCCGCGATCCGCAAGGATCTCCATAGGAAGATTCTTGCACGGCCAGTCCTCATCCGATATGGAGATTCCATATTTGCTGCAAAACGCCTTTTTATCGCTCGCCGCATTAGCTAACGCCATCATCGCACCTAACCAGCTCGGTCCTTCAAGCCCCACATACAGTCCGGTGATCATGCGACTCAGGACATCGATAACAACATACACTACTGGACGGCCAATAATTTGAGACCGATTCAAGCTGCTCACCAAGTATACGTCCGCTATGGTAGCATCGATTTGGTATATGGAACCCGGGCCAAAAGCCATTTTCGTGGAACTACCCAGCACAGGGCGCCGCTTGAGCGCAAAGCGTCTCGCGCCCTCTCTCTTGGTAAACGAAGCTTCGATGTCCTGCTGCTTCTTGTACCAGTATCGGAATTGCTCCAATGTGGGTAACTGGTGAGAGGGCGGTAAAACGGGTACACGTACGCCTCCCTTTACTTCAAAGCCAACATTGAAATAATTGCTCAGCATTAGGGAATATGCGCGCTTCAGTGTAGGGGCTTTATTGGTATCAACATAAAGGCGAAAGGCTACTGAAAATATTCTACGGATGCTGTCATCGACATTAATTCCCGGCGGGGCATCCCGCAACACCGTCGCCTTTGTTGGTCGCCCCCGCTTAGATGCACTATTGGCAGATTTTTCTTTGCCTGGTCCTCCACTGCGTTCGTAGCTCGGCAGAAGGGCATTTTTCACCATACCACCCCACCAGAACCTGCGAAGATATTTATAGACCGTCATCTTGTGAACGGAGTGCTGATTTGCCGCGTCAGCTACCAAGCCGCCACGGATCGTCTCATCGTAAATATCCGGTACGCGGCTCACCATATCTTCTATGACCTTCCAGGCAGCATCGCGACGCTGTCTATGCTTGAGGAGAAAAGACTCCGGCGGGTGCAATCTATGCGCATAAGGATCCGCTACCCGAATGATGGCAGAACCGTTAGCTAGCGCCTCCTCTATATCCGCCAACCTTTTCCAGACGGGGAGAGCGAGCGGTTCATCCAATTGGATGCTGACCAGGTCGGTTGCGGTTGGGTTCACCCAAAGAATGCGTTCCACCAGAGGCGTGGAGTCCTCTTGTTCGCTGATCCACTCCACGATCATACCCACCGAAAGGTTCGACATACCCTATCCCCCCGGAGCCATTTCCGTTGACCCGTGCCCGCGTATGAGAATATGTAGGTTTTCCTCAGTCTTGATCGGTTGATGCAGATCGATATCCCAGCGCCTCGTAGCTATCAGATATTTAGCCACTGCCAGACTGGTGCCATTTTCAAAACCTAACCGCCCATCACAATCTAACGCCGCTTGGAATAGTGGTATCGACTTATCGGATAATGCTCTGTGGAGTTCTGCCTCAATCCGTTCTATTTGGGGTACGGCAACCGCTGGTAGATTGTCTGTATCCCAACAACCCTGAAGGCTTCTTAAGTTCCCCACCAATGATTGAGGTATTTCGCGTTCGGTAACGATGCCCCAGTCTACTCCCTGAGTCTCCCAATATATCCGCTCAATTTCAAATTTTTCAATGACTCGCGGAGAACCAAGATCGGCTGATGGCTTCAGCGTGCGAGCCAATCGCCGCCCTCCGTCGGCAGACGTGACGATGACCAGAAAGTCGGTTGTCATCACGATAGGCTCCCCGGTTTTAGGATCTTTGGGGTGACGGATGCTCAACATATCCGCGATCTCAAGCGTCGTCTCGATGGGGGTCAAAGGAAATTGCTCACGAATGTCCATAACACAACTGGCTCGTATATCATCCAGCATGAGGAAGTAGCTCAACTCCAACTGGGAGAGCAAGTGGTGCACACGGCCCGTTTTTCGGCCTTTTATACGGACAGACAAGCCCCGAGAAGGTACGTCGCGCACGGTGAGCCACGGTTTATAGCTTTTCTCACTGCCTTGGCCACGTCCTTCTTTCAGGCGGCGCGCAATAGCTCCTGACTCGGATCTACGAGAACCTTTTGACATGAGCCTCCACCTCCAACTGAAATTTTACGTGTAGGATAAAAATAAAGTTGGTAACTTTTATCAGGCCTAAGCCAGTAAAATTGACGCCTCGAAATTTGCAAAAATAAATAAAGTTGGTAACCTTTTGGCTGCCCAGGCCCAAAGC
>DAIAVG010000219.1 GCA_027445725.1 Acidithiobacillus sp. | reverse complement strand
TTTATGGAAATCATCGACGCGTCTGCCATGAGCAGGCTGCGCATCCAAGCCCAAAACTTTCAGCATACCCGGCCTTACCCATGGATTTGCATTTCTGATTTTCTTTATCCGGAAAAGTTTGACCAACTCTGCAAGGATCTTCCCGATCCTGCCCTTTTTGGAGTCGCAAATGGGCTATCAAAGGGCGCACAGGCAACAAAGTCATGATCGCCTTGCGCTTCAGTACCGTCCGGCACTGGAGAAGATACTGGCCTCGGGCTGGAACCATTTTGTCCATGAATTGCAGAGTGAGGCCTATAAATCCTTTTGGCGGGAGATGCTGGGTTTGAGCCCCAGGACGCCCGTCATTCTCACCATGCACTGGCATTACGCCCCACCTGGCGCTTCCGTTTCGCCACATACCGACGCCCGGCGCAAGATCGGTTCCCATATCTTCTATTTCAATACGCCAAAGGACTGGGATGAGGCTTGGGGTGGGCAGACCCTGGTGCTGGACGATGGCGGCAAATGGCCGCGTCACTCGGCCCCGGACTATGCGGACTTGCGTGAGGTCGGCGCCTCGCAGGTGCTGGGTAATCGCAGCTTTCTCTTCGCCCAGACCGATCACTCCTGGCATGCCGTCAAGGCGGTTCAGTGTCCACCGGGCCATTTGCGCAAGGTTTTTATCGTGGTGGCCAACCGCCTCACCCCGCAGGTGATCTGGCGGCGCATCCGGGGTAAAGACGCCGACGGCTATCGGCTGGCGGGCTGAATCCGGGGAAAACAGATTCCGATACAAGCCTATAAAATGTCTACTGGGAGGGTTTATGCATCACACGTTCTTTTCTGTCCGTTTTCGGGGGCTGCGGATTCTCTGCGCGTTCATTTTATCTTTTGCGGCACCTTCGGCCTGGGCCGTTACCCTGATGCCCGGCGGCGCACCGTATCTCAGCGCGGGCGTGGGCGTTTTCAATCTGGTCGGTGCGGTGGATGATGGTGGCTATAACCATACCCCGGCCGAGTTCGATGCGGAGTATCAATCCGGATACAGGCTCTATGGTATCGGGTATGTCCTGGGGCTGCTCGCCAACACCGACGGTGGCGTCGATGGTTACGGAGGTCTTTATGCCGACATCGCATTGACGCCGCGCTGGATACTTACACCGGAAGCGGCCGTTAGCGGCTATAGTCAGGGTAACAGTAAAGATATGGGCAGCACGTTTCTCTTCCGGCTGGAACTGGGACTGGCCTACCAGATGGATAATGGTGGACGATTGGGTCTGAAAATAGCGCATTTATCCAATGCGGATATCTACCCGCGGAATCCGGGAGAAAACGAGCTCCTGGTTACCTATTCGTTTCCCCTGCGTTGATTCCGCACGTATTCGTGCAAAGGGTGTCATCATGAACAGAAGCTATATTGCAAAACTGTACCGTCTCAGAGTGCTGAACGGTATCCTGAGCACGTTCCTCCTGCTCCTGTGGAGTACGGTGGTCTGGGCGGCGGCACCAGATATGCCCACCACCATCGTCCAGCGCATAACCCAAGAGGTCATTCACGTATTGCAGGGGCATGAGGGACAATCCTTTACGCCCGCCGTCCAAAACCACATCGCGGACGTTGTGCTGCCCCATATCGATTTCATGACCATGTCGCGCTTCGTCATGAGTCAATACTGGAGCCAGATGACGCCGACACAGCAGGACGAGTTCGTCCGGCTTTTCAAGGATCAACTGGTCCACACGTACATGATTGCATTCAGTCACTACTCTGGACAGACGGTACGGATCCTCAGCAGCCGCCAGATATATCAAAATCCTGATGTCGTGCAGGTGAACACGATGATTCTCCAAACGAACGGACTGGCGAACATTCCGGTCACCTATGCGTTCATCCAGGAAAATTCTGGCTGGAAGATTTACGATGTATTTATCGACGGGGTCTGCATGAATCTGAGTTACCGGGATACTTACGGGCAAACCGTGGCCCGTGAGGGGATCGCCAATTTTCTCAAAGATCTGAGCAAAAAGGAGCAGTCCTGGAATAACGGCCAGTGATTGGGGCGGGCTACGGGCCGCAGCAAAAAAGAGGGGGGTCCGTCAGTACTGTACCGGCTCAGATAAACAAAGGCACTGGATATGACCGATTCAGAAAACAATCATCTGCTTTACAAATGACAGGATTCGCCATGCGTTCAACCCATCGTGTTCAACTATGGGGCCTGCTGCTGATTGGCCTGGCCACAGCTTCCACACCCGCCTGGGCGGAAAACCTTATGGAGGCCTACCAGCAGGCCTACCAGACCGATCCGGTGCTCGCCCAGGCCCGTGCCGATCTCCGCGCAGAGATGCAGGACACACCGCTGGCCCGTTCCGCCCTCCTGCCACACCTCGGAGCAGGTGCCGGAGCTGGGTTTAATACCGCCAGCATTACGGGGTTCGGGGCAGCCCCCATAAATCGTGCTTACATGTCAGATAGTTACAGCGTCAATATCAACCAGTCCGTCTTCAACGGACAGGCATGGACCGCGCTGAAACAGGCCGGCACCAAAATCCAGGCCAGCGCCGCCGCGCTGACCTATACCGAACAGCAACTGGCTTTGCAGGTGGCGCAGGCTTACTTCGGCGTACTGGAGGCGCAGGCACAACTGCGGGTCGCCAGAAAACAGAAAAATCTGCTGGAAAGCATTTACCAGCAGACAAAGACCACGCTAAAAGTGGGTACCGGCGACATCATTGCCGTGCGTGAGGCACAAGCCCGTGTCGATGCCGCCGAGGCGGATCTTATCAAAGCTCATAACACAGTGGCCGTTGATCAACACACTTTGCAGCGACTCACCCATCATCCTGTGGGCATGCTGGATGATCTCGGCCATTACCAAGCCATGGGTCCCGAGCCTGATGACATGAGCACCTGGGTGCAAGATGCTGTCATCGATCAGCCTCTGATGCGTCAGGCGGAAGCGCAGCTGCATACGGCGCAGGAGCAGGTGCAATACAACCAACGGGCGCGCTGGCCGGTAGTCAATCTACAGGGGATAGCCCAACACACCTTGGGCAGCATGTTGCCAGGGATGGTCGAAAATCAGGCGGGGGTGAGTCTCAACCTCTCCGTACCGCTCTATCAGGGCGGTCACACTTCCGCCTCGGTGCAACAGGCGCAGGCGCAGACCGTCGCCAGCGCCGATCACGTCGCCGATGTCCGCGATGAAGTCACCCTCAACACCCAGACCGCCTTTCTCAATCTCAAGGATAGCGTAGCCGAACTTCACGCCGCCAAAGCCACCCTGGCTTCCGCCAAAATTTCCCTGGAAGGGACGCGCAAAGGCTATGAGGTAGGTACCCGCTCCATCATCGACCTGCTGCAAACCGCCACAGACTATATCCGTGCCGAACAGGATTATAAT
>DAIAVG010000218.1 GCA_027445725.1 Acidithiobacillus sp. | reverse complement strand
ATGCTGCACTGTGCCGTGGCCAGTCTGGGCATGTTCTACCCGCAGCAGGAGCTTTCCGATGCCGAACGCGGAAATACGCTCCATTTGGACGCCATGGCGATGCGGATTATCGCGCGCATGCCCACCATTGTCGCGATGTGGGAGCAGATGCGTTTCGGCAATGATCCTATTTCACCTCGCCCGGATCTCAGCCATGCGGCCAACTTTCTCTATATGCTGTCGGGTCGCGAACCTGATCCGGCCCATACCAAAATCCTCGACTCCTGCCTGATTCTGCATGCCGAGCACACCATCAATGCCAGTACCTTCTCGGTGCTGGTGACCGGATCCACCCTGACCAATCCTTACCATGTCATCGGGGGGGCGATCGGAACCCTGGCCGGCCCGTTGCATGGTGGTGCCAATCAGAAGGTGGTGGAAATGCTGGAAGAAATCGGTTCCGTCCAGCAGGTGGGTCCCTATCTCGATAGGAAGATGGCCAACAAGGAGAAAATCTGGGGTTTCGGGCATCGCATCTACAAAACCCGCGATCCGCGTGCAGTGATTCTCAAGGAGATGATGGAGGATATGGCCAGTCATGGAAATCTGCGTCATAGCGGCCTCTTTGAAATTGCCATTGAAGTGGAACGCCAGGCTACGGAGCGGCTCGGTCCCAAGGGGATTCACGCGAATGTGGATTTCTACTCAGGCGTGCTGTATCACGAGATGGGCATCAAAGCGGACCTTTTTACGCCTATTTTTGCTATGGCTCGTTCTGCGGGCTGGCTGGCCCATTGGCGGGAGCAACTGGCGGATAACCGGATCTTCCGGCCTACGCAGGTGTATACAGGGGAACGGGATCAACGCTATGTTCCCGTGGCGCGACGCATTTAGGAAAGACGCATGACGGAAGTAATACGGGATATTCCTTTCCTGGCCACGGATCGGGTGGAGGCTCTGCTGGATATCGAGCGTCACCTGATCGCCGAGCAATCCACGATTGAGCGCTGGTTTCGGGGACAATGGCAGCGGACGCCGCCGCCTTTCTATGCCTCTGTGGACTTGCGCAATGCCGGTTTCAAGCTGGCGCCTGTGGACACCAATCTGTTTTCGGCGGGATTTAATAACCTCAATCCGGAGTTTTCGTCGCTCTATGTGGCGGCGATCCAGCATTTTCTCAATCAGTATTACCCGGGTCTGGAGCGGGTGCTCCTGATCCCGGAAAATCATACCCGTAACCTCTTCTACTTGGAGAATGTGGCGCGGCTGCGCGAGTTGCTGGAACTCTCGGGTCTCGAAGTGCGGGTGGGTTCACTGATTCTGGAAGAGCGCACGACCAATGATTTGCCTTCGGGCAACCAACTGCTCCTGGAACCGCTGCGGCGAGAGGGGGGGCGTATCTCGACTGCTGGTTTCGATGCACAGTTGGTTTTGCTGAATAATGACCTGTCAGGCGGTGTTCCAGAAATACTGGAACATCTTGAACAGCCTATTCTACCACCCCTCGCCGCGGGCTGGCGCAATAGGCGCAAGTCCCAGCATTTTGCCCACTATCGCTCCGCGGCACAGGAACTGGCGGAGGTGATCGACATTGATCCCTGGCTGATTGATCCCGTTTTTCGCCGCTGTCAGGGCATTGATTTTATGCGTTCCGAAGGCCGCGAATGTTTGGTTGCTAATGTAGATGCGGTGCTGGCGATTACCCGCGAGCGTTACGGCCACTATGGTATTCGCCAGCGCCCTTTTGTCATCGTGAAAGCAGACGCTGGTACCTATGGTATGGGAATCATGACCGCCTATTCGGGTGAGGAGTTTCTGGATCTCAATCGCAAGGAGCGGACCCGCATGGCTAAGAGTAAAGAGGGTCTGCCGGTAAGTGATGTTTTTATTCAGGAGGGGGTGTATACCTTCGAGCAAACTGCCCAGGAGGCGGTGGCGGAGCCGGTGGTGTATATGATCGGTCAGCAGGTGCTGGGTGGCTTTTACCGGGTGCATACTGAGCGCGGGCGCGATGAAAATCTCAATGCCCCTGGAGCACATTTTGAGCCCATGGCCTTTGGCCAGACCTGCGTGGTTCCTTGCCGGAAATCACCGCCCGATGCACCGGTGAACCGCTATTACGCCTATGGTGTCATCGCGCGCCTGGCGCTGGTGGCCGCGGCGCGGGAGATGGCGGACTGGCGGATACAAGATGCGCAGGAGACCGGCCAATGAGCGCGCTCCAGGCCGCCATACTTATGGACCCCATCGCCGGGATCAAACCGGCTAAAGATACGACCTTCGCCATGCTGCTCGCAGCGCAGGCACGCGGGCACCAATGCCGGGTGTTTACCCTCTCCGACCTGTTTCTGCGGGATGGGCGTTCCTGGGGGCGATTACGTACCGTCGTCGTGCGCGATGACGTGGAAGATTACTACACGCTGGGTGAGACAGAAGAACGTCCCCTCGCCGACATGGATGTGGTCCTCATGCGTAAGGACCCGCCCGTGGGTCTGGAATATCTCACTGCCTGCTATCTGCTGGAGCACGCAGGTACCTGGGTGGTCAACGATCCGGTCAGTCTGCGCAATGCCAATGAAAAGCTCTATGCCCTGCATTTCCCAGAGTTTCTGCCGCCTTTGCTGGTGAGTCGCGATCTTGGGGATTTACGGGCCTTTCTCGCCGAACACGGCGAAATTGTCGTCAAACCACTCTCGGCGCGTGGCGGCGAAGGGGTGTTCTATCTGCACCTGCAGGACCGCAATGTCGGCAGTATTCTGGAGACGGTGACGGGCTGGGGTCAGCATTATGTGATGGCGCAGCGCTATCTGCCCGCGATCCGCGAGGGCGATAAACGGATTCTCATGGTGGATGGCGTCCCGGTGCCAGGTGCCCTGCTGCGGGTGCCTTCGGCCGCGGATTTTCGCGGTAATCTGGTGGCAGGTGCAACGGGGGTAGCGGCGGAGATCAATGACCGCGATCGGGACATCTGCGCGGCGATAGGCCCGGCTTTGCGTGCCGCGGGCCTGCTTTTTGTCGGTCTGGATGTGATCGGCGGGTATGTGACGGAAATCAATGTCACCAGCCCCACCGGGGCGCGGGAGATCAGGCGATTCTTCGGGGCCGACGCGGCGGATCTGCTCTGGCAGCGTCTGGAGCGGGGGCGATGATGCACCCGGTCCGCGTGACCGGTCATGGACACCTGCCGTTTTCGGGCTAAAACACGTATCATAGGGCTTATGACCTTTTCTTCCCTCAAAAATCATCTGCTCATTGCCATGCCCGCGCTGCACGACGGCGTTTTCGACCGCACCGTGATTGTGGTCTGCGAGCACAATGCCGAAGGCGCCATGGGCGTGGTTATCAACCGGCTGGTGGACATCAATATGTCCGATGCCCTGCGGGCGGTGGACATCCAGCCCTCTGAAGAA
>DAIAVG010000217.1 GCA_027445725.1 Acidithiobacillus sp. | reverse complement strand
GAACGCTTGTGGGTGTTTCGCGGTCTCATGTTGGCCTGAACCTAAAGGAGAACAGTCATGTTTGGATTTGGCGAACACAACGATCACGCAAACGTCCAGCAGGTCACCTGTACCTGTGGAACCAATATGGCCTACCAGGGCGCACACGGTCTGCGTATGGGTGGACTGACCGGCATGTTGGGGGCGGGCGCTGCTTTCCTGGGCGGTCAGATGGCTACCGACGGTGAAGAAGCCTTTGAGAAAAAGCTGGAAGTCGATATTTACGTTTGCCCCCAGTGCCAGGACGTGCGGTTGAAATACCGCAAAGGGCTGTAAATTGGGTATCAGCAAAACTTTCCATGCACCTCAGTATGGGGTGCGGCGGCAGACAAAGAAAGGACAAGCACCGATTCAGGGTGTCACGCAACCCGATAGGCATACACAGGAAATTGGTAAAAAGAACATCGTAACATCCTGTGGTGGTGCCAAGTTGTCCATGGCAGCCGGAACGGGCGGAAGTGGGTTCCATTATCCGCGCGACCTGACATTACCAGAAGATCTTATTCCGGAATGCAAGGCGCCCAGCAAGCCACAGGTCAAAATTGAAGTCCGGAAGTCCCGAAAAATACCAATCCAGAT
The DNA here is from genome assembly GCA_027445725.1 of Acidithiobacillus sp. Next base: position 2,800 of record DAIAVG010000217.1, on the reverse strand, counting down.
ACTAAGCTTGGCCTGAGAAGGAAGAGAATATGCTTTCTATCGAACCACAGGCAGGTCCAGCGCCCATTATCCAGGTCATTCATTCGTCCCGCCGTGAACTGGATGTGGGCGTCTATTATCTGTCCGATCGCAAAATCCTTCGAGCCCTCGCTGCGGCTCACCGTCGTGGGGTGGACGTGCGCGTCATCATCGAGGGCAAGCCCTACGGCATGAAGCCCTGGCAGGTGCGCCGTGAAGAACGGATCATTGCCGCGACCGGCGCACGGTGGAAGGTGGCCCCGCCGCGTTTCACCAGCCACGGCAATGATTACTCGTTTTACCATGGTAAGTATTGTGCCAATGGGCATGAGGTCGAGATCGGCACGGCAAACCTGGACTGGTCGGCTTTCCACCGGAACCGGGAATATGTCTATGTCACACGCAACACGACCGTGGTTCAGGCGGTCAACGCGGTGTTCAATGCCGACTGGCATAACCGGCGGGCACCCGCTTTCGCTCATCGGGTGCTGGTTCTGTCTCCCGGAACGTCCGCCGCGCAACTCCTGCAGGTCATCAACCAGCCCGGTCCCATCGACGTGGAGAGCGAGGAGTTGGGGCCATACGCACCCATTCTGGATGCCCTGGCGGCGAAGGGCCGGGATCTCCGGATGATCCTGCCGTCCAGCATCAACCGCGAAGATCGGCGCGATGTGGCTTTCTTGCGGGAGCATGGCTGTCAGGTACGTTTGTTATCGAAAAAGCCCTTGTACATGCATGCCAAGATGATCGCGGGCAAGGCGCTGGCCTTCATCGGTTCCGAGAATTTCACCCAGACCAGCCTGGAGGACAACCGGGAAATGGGACTGCTGCTCAACGGGTCAGACATCGGCAAGCTGCAAGCGCAGTTTGACCGGGATTGGAATCGGGCCAATTGACACTCCGATGCTCAAAAGGAAATGGTTATGGTAGCTTCCAAGCCGAAGCCAGCCGCGTTCAGGAGTGTGTGGAGCACCCGTGGCGCCATCCGCAGGACCATAAAAACCCCCATTACTGGCATTCCATGGTGGGTATGGCGGGAACCGCTTTGGCTTATCTGGTCAGGGCCTGAGATTTCAGCCACAGTTCCGGGCTGGCGTAGAATTTCTGTACCTTGCTCAAGCCTGTTGCGGATAACGGCTGAAACCTGGGAGGGGCTGGATCAGGCTGATTTCCTTATCCCAATGCGCCTTGTTAGTGGCATAAAACGCCAGGCGTCTTTGTATGTCATCGGCTCGCGCGGTGAGGATGCCGAGATTCTTTTTTACCACGGCTGGCTCCTTTGTCAGGAATACCGCCATGTCAAACACATCGCGCGCCGTAAAACCGTCCGCCCGGTAGAAGCACTTCTTGGCAATGATCTCTTCCGGCTTGTCCAGCAAGACCTTACGACCACGAATGGTCGCCACCTGAGCACCACCAGCTGAAAGCCGGATCGATCAGCGCTGCGGCCGACGGCTGTCGCTACACAACATAGAAATCATCGTCCGAATATGCGCACCGAGCCCATGACAAACCAACACCAAACATCTAAAATAACATCATGTGATGTCATGGTGAGGTCCATCTTATGCGAACGACGATCAACCTGGATGATGAACTCCTGGCCCAAGCCAAAACGCTCTGCGGCGTAGAAGACCGTGGCGCCCTCTTAAAAGAGGCCCTGCGTGCTTTGATTGAACGGGAAAGTGCCCGTCGCCTTGCCCGCTTGGGTGGAACAGAACCGCAATTACAGAACATTCCCCGCAGACGGGAGCCTGCCGCTTGATTCTGGTCGATACCTCCGTCTGGATCGACCATTTCCGCTCTGGAGATGCACACCTCTCTACTCTGCTTGATCATGGCATGGTGCAAACGCACGATTCCATCATCGGAGAAATCGCTTGCGGGAATCTCAAAAATCGGCAACAGACCTTATATCTGCTCTCCTGTTTACCCCGATGCGCCATGACCTCCCCAAATGAAACCCTGTTTTTCATTGAACGTCATGGCCTGATGGGACGCGGTATAGGCTATATTGACGCGAGTGTCCTAGCCTCTGCCGTGCTCGTGCAGGCCAATTTATGGTCCCGCGACAGACGTCTCATGGCTCTGGCTACCGAACTTGGCTGCGCGTACTCGCCGACAGCATCCGAATAGATAGAAGGCCGTCCAGTCAGCGCTACCGTGCTTCCCGCCGTGCCTCCGATGCCTTATATTCAAGCCACATACATAACAACTACTGACCGCAAGAGAGACGCATGTTCGAGCAGGCCTTCAAGAATATCGATGACATCCTCCACAAAGATGCAGGCTCCTCCAGCGAACTCGATTACACCGAACAGACCTCCTGGCTGCTGTTTTTAAAATACCTGGACGCCCTGGAGCAGGACCGGGCCATGGAGGCGGAGTTGGAAGGCCGTCCCTACACCTTCATCCTGGACGATGCCTTCCGCTGGGAGCACTGGGCGGCGCCCAAAACGGCAGATGGCAGGATGGACCATCACAAGGCCATGTCGGGGGACGACCTCCGTGACTTTGTGAATATCCGGCTGTTTCCGTATCTGTCAGGCTTCAAGCGCCGCGCTACCGGTTCCAACACCATCGAGTACAAAATCGGTGAGATCTTCAGCGAGATCAAAAACAAGATTCAAAGTGGCTACAACCTGCGGGAGATCGTGGAGATCATCGATGGTCTGCGCTTCCGGTCCCAGACGGAGAAGCACGAGCTATCCCACCTCTACGAAGCCAAGATCAAGAATATGGGCAATGCCGGGCGGAATGGCGGGGAATACTACACGCCCCG
>DAIAVG010000216.1 GCA_027445725.1 Acidithiobacillus sp. | reverse complement strand
CCTCTGCCCGCCAAAGTGGGGTGCGTACCAACGCCTCACGCCACCATAGCCGCCATCTGGCCAGGGTACGTTTGGAAATGCCAAGCAGGGACCGTAATTTGTCATGCTGGGCTTTCTTGGCCTTTCCGGGCTGCAGGACGGAGATAAGCAGCATACTGGTCATTGCGTATCGTCTTCTGCCAAAGAACCGTACCGAAGGCGGTGTTACGCGTTTTCGGCAGGTTTCACAGCAGAAGCTGTGCCGATGTACCGAGATGGGTGCGTCCCCAGATTCACCGCGTAGCAGTCGAGGAAAGCGGGCACTATGCAGCTTGCCACCACAATAAGGGCACCCTTTCGACTTTCTTTCTTCCGCTAGTTGCAGATCCATGGCTGTCACTGTGACCTGCCATTTTGCGTCCTGTGCCAAATGTAACACCGTTATGCACCACCTTCTCTGTGAACCGAAGACAGACCATAACTTTCTTTCAATCTGATTTTCAAGAGGATCGATACGGAGCCGTTATAATGATCACAATAAACGATGGGCCATGACTACCGCCCCTCACGCTACGTGACCAAAAAGGCTCCCAACTCCATCACTATCACTGACCGCTCTCACTGACCACGAGATAGCGATATCCCTGTGTTTTCAGCCAGAGCAGATTCGCCTCGGTGGCGATCCCCCGATCCATGATCACCATAGCCCCTGTGGGCGCCTTGAGGCCCCGCAGCATATCCTGCAGCGTGCTGGCTTCGGCGACATTCCCGGCGAACATCCGGGAGCGGCGCACAAAGCCACTGCTGTCCAGAACCAGCCCCAGGGTGACCAAGGGGCAATCGGTGCGCTTTTCCTTGGAGTGCCCGCGCGCGGCTTTCCCATTCAGGGTGGCGGTCCCTTCGAAATAGGTGTTGGTCAGGTCATAGAGAGTCACGGTGTCGACTTGGTGAAAGAGATCTTCAATCCGCGCAAAAAGCGCCTGCTCCATCTCCTGGCGATAACGCACCAGAAGATCGGACACCCGGTACAAGCGATGCAATCCTATCGCCTCAAAGTCGACCTCCAGTAACTCTGACAAGGCGCTCCGCTCCTGGAGCCAGCGCCAGGTAGCCAATTCACTCGCCGGATCGGCCATACGGCCCACCAGCAAGGCTTGGACGACGGCTTGCTGGATCCCATTGAAACCCAACTGCGACAGTATCTCTGGCAGGCCCAACCAACCCATGGCCGCCAGAGCGACCTGCTCCACGCCCACCGAGCGGGGATGAGTCAATTGCAGGGATTCTATATCGACCTCCACAAAATCTTCCGTGTTGCCGCCTTCCCGAACCGCTGCGGGGGAGGCTGCCAACAGGCGGGAAGCCAAGCGTTGCGCGTGCCGCTCAATCGCTGCCGATGCGGCTAAAAAGCTCGATTGCCCGGTGAGGATTTGCTCTACCCGGGTACACAGCACCGGCCAGTCTGGCTGAGGCAGATCAAACTGACGGCCGAGGTTCAACAGCGTGCGCTGCCGGACCTGCTGGCCGACCCGCTCAGAAGCCACCAGTCGAAAGGTGGTATAGGCATCCCCGCTGGCCTTATTGCGGGTTTTGGTTTGGCGAATGAACATGCGCTCAAGGTACGCCGGGGATGGCGCATGGTCAATGGAAATATAAAATTATGGCACTACATTTGACGCAGAAAAATCCACCTTGTTTTTATGGGGTTATTTTACGTAAAACCGAGATTTTGCTGAAAAAGTGTCAAACATGGGCTAGTCTGCGTTCTGGCACCAGCTTATAGACCAGAAAATACTTGGGGACGGAATATTTCAAGCCCATACTTGCGTGAGGCCTAAGAGTCAAAGGGTGTAAAAGGCTAAAAAATGGACAACCATAATGAAAAACAAGGCTTCTTTTCCGGCTTGCAGCTTTCGGACACCGAGAATTCTGCGCTTGTCCGTTTTGCGCAACTCAACGGCTCAGATCTCTTTGAGAGGATGGCGCGGGATTTTAACGGCTGGTTGCGCAGCATGCCGGAGACAGCAGAATTTTTCGGACACGCGGATCCTCCAGGGTTGGCACAATTCCATGATCGGTTATCCAGCCATTTTCAAGAGATACTGTCGGCCCCTTATGGGGCCGCACGCCGGAACGATCTGAATCAACTGGGCGCACTCCATCACCATGCTGGGGTACCTGGAGAATGGCTCACTGGTGCCTACGCCACCATATCAGAAATGCTTCAGGACCTGGCTAGTACCACACCAGGGCTTTCCCCGGTGGAAAAAACCGTCCTACATAAAGCCCTTCATAAAAGAATAGAACTGGACAGGTTCTGGCAAGTGGAAGGTTTTCAGCAGGCGTCAGGTGCCTTACTGTTGACGCGGAGTCAATTTCTGGAAGCCACCACAGAAATCGCGCGCATCCTCCGCGATGCACCCGATGGAGAAATCCAGTCCACGCTGCAGTCCGTGGCGGAGCGGTTGGTACACACCCTGGATATGGCAGCGGTATGGATTGGTCGACTCTCTTCTGAGGAGGACTGGGTGCAGGTGGTTGCAGCGGCAGGGCCGGCTCGGGATTTTGCTGAAAATATGCGCGTTTATAAAGACCTTTCTCGAGCAGAAGGACGGGGAACCACCGGCCAGGCTCTACACTCCGGGCATGCAGTCATTACCGATCTGATGGATGTCGAAAACGCTTTTTGGCGCGACAAGGCGGACAGCGCCCGGGTGGGGGGCGCCATGTCAGCGTCAGCATGCCCTCACAGCCAGGAGCAAGTTACGCTTACCGTATATCGCCATGCGGGAATGGCATTCCCCCAGGATCATCTGGGTGACATTCTGATGGGCCTGGTCAAGGACATCGCCGTTTACCTCGACCGACAGGATATATCGTATCAACTGAAACGGCTTCAGCGCTTCCAGGAACTGCAGCGATCCATTCAGCAATTCTTGCTGCAACAGCCTGACCCGCCCACGCTTTATCAGGCCTTGGCGGACCACCTCGCCGCTTTGCCCGAGGTGGATGGTGTCGACGTGCTCACTCCTACCCCTGATGGGCAGGCATTGCAGCGATACTATGCGGCAGGTGACCTTGCGGAAAGCCTTGCCCAATTGCCGGAGCCGTCGATCAGTGACCAGGAAGGCTTGGCAGTCACGATCCCCGCACAGGTCTGGCAAACTGGTGAGCGCATCATCCGCTTCCATCGGGCACAGGATCCCGATGCTCCCGGTATGTGGCGAAATCGTCCCCTTCTAGAGGTCAATATTGTCGGCGGATGGCCACTACGCATCAGGGAAGACCAGTCACCCATAGCAGTATTGATGTTATTTGCCAGAAACGTAAACAGCCTCTCTCTCGATGTTGTCCATACCATCGATGATATCGTACAGTCGACTGGTGAGGCATTGCGTCACTACCAGGATCATAAACGGGTAGAAGAGATGGCGCTGTACGATGGGCTGACCGGGCTACCCAATC
>DAIAVG010000215.1 GCA_027445725.1 Acidithiobacillus sp. | reverse complement strand
AGCGGCACCCGTGATTTTATCCAGCATGCTGGTGAGCGGGCCGCCAATTAGCTTGGCTCCAATCATTCCGCCGCCAATCGTCTCGAAGATGGTCCCGATGTGTTCGATGCCGAGAATGGGGTTTTTGTTGCGGGGTTCGTCAGCAGCCCATAGTCCGCCATTACCAATCGCATCTTGCGTAACCTGCGTAATTGCGCCGGAGATGCCCTCGCGGCTGGGCATTCCGCCTTCAGGAGATCCATCAGGTCCCGGGGTGTTCGCGTCCTTGTAGTCCTTGATGAAGGTTGCGGCACTCTTCATCCGTCTCTTGAAATAGTTCCCCAATACGGGATCAGCCAAATCTCTGCTGCTCATGATCTGGGTGGTTCCGATGCTATTCATCGCCTGTTGCGCCGTCTGGTTCAGGTGCATGAGCTCCCACCACCACGATCCCGCCGTGGCAAATCCCTGCGCGTTCACGCCGCTCAGGAATTTCTGTTCCGCAGGCTGCTCGGCGGCGGCAATGCCCGCTAACGAACCTTGAACCGTATTGTTATCGTAGGTGGTGATGAGCTGTTTATACGCGGCGATGCTGGGCTCCTGACCGGCAACGATTTCATTGGCAAGGGGTTGTATTCCGGTAATGAGCGTACCCATCTGCGCCGAAGAGACGCTCCAGACGGCATTATCCACAGCCGACACGGTGTTACTGCCCGAAGACGCGTATGGATAGTTGATGCCGCCGCAGGCTTCCACAATCGGCAAGCTGAAATGAACGCCCAAAACGCTGGTTTGCGCGTTCCATTGGTCCGCCCAATATTTCACATCCGTCGGGTGATAGGTTTTCCCGTCCCATACTGTGTTGCCCAGGTTGAGGGCGGAGTTCCCTATGCTTGCCATCTGCTCCCCAAGAGTTGTCTCTTTGGAGGACTGAAACGTGATAACCTCTTGCCCACCCCAGGTTGCAGGATTGAAAAGGCTATGATCCGTCTGGATCGCCTCGTTGCCCGCAGCCATGCAGGTCTCGCTAAGCAGGATGTCATTGGCGATGCTCCGCACCCGGGACGGGTTGAGTGTCACGCCTCCTATGGGGTTCGACACGATATAGCTTGCCGCCAGGGTCCAGGCCTTGTCCGCCATGCCGACCGCGTTGCCTTCGACCCAAACGACCGCGGCCTCGATTGCCGAGTAGTTGGAACCCGTCCCCGTGCCCGATGGGACCACCGGAAGCACAAAGGCAGCCGCCAGGGCTATGCGCAGCGGTATCCACATGGCGGACCACTTCTGGCCGAGCCATTCCCCTTCATGAGCCGTTTTCAGCATACCCACGAATGCTATGTAGAGCAGCCAGAATACCGCCACGAAAAGGGCGACATCGTTGAAGTAACCCAGCAGCACCGTCAGCGCGGTGGGGGTATTGGCGAGGCCGTCCTGACCGCCGATGCCCGTGACCTTGGTCACAATCGGACCAAGGATGCTCGCCAGCGTGTTCATGAAATAATCGGTCGATGGTGGTGCTATGCCGAACATGAAGCTCTCCGATGTTCTGTGGAACGGTGGCTGGCGATTGGGATCATGGTGTTTTCCGTTTCGTGTGGGGTCGGGTGGCTACGGACTGATCAACGCTGGCAACCGGTTTGTCCGGCGCTAGGCCGCGCCACCATATGCCGTCGGTGCGATGCGCAAAAACCGGCTGAAGTGCTGTCGCATAGCGACCTGCCATTTGTTGACGGGCCGCAAATGGCAGGAGGACGGAATCGCCTTGACTTCCGGATGGCCTGAACATCACCGCGTCGATGGTCGTCACGATCTTGTCGTGTCCTCGAAGTGGTGCATAGCACGCTCTCGCATAGGAACTATCGGCCGTTGACGGATTTACCCCGTACTGGCTCAGGTCTGGATAGCCGGTCATCGTGACCTGACCCTGTGCATCCCGCCCGATATACACCATTTCGCTGAATGGCCGCATGTAATCGGCGATGCGTCGCACATTTTCGTCAGGTATCCGGTCCAGTCGCACGGCATTTTGAGCAGGGCCGCTGTCATAGCGCCGGTTGATTGAAGTGCGCATATCGTCACGTTCGAGTCCGGGGGTGATGCGTGCATATTCCTGAGCGATTTTGCCCAGTACCGCATCCTCAATGCGTTGCCGCGCACCCTGGTACAGCGCGGCATAGAGGCCCAGATGGATCGCCCAGTTCAGCTCGGCGAGTTCCTGGCGCGTCTGCATCGCCATGTTGGGGTCATCCTTGTTGGGGATGTCGCCTTTGCGATCCAGCGACTCCAGCGACTCCTCGATGTAGCCGTTCTCCAGATAATAGGTCAGGCAGGGGTCGTTACGGATAAACTCCGGTGCCGATGCGTGCAGGGCCTGCAGCAACACAATCTCCGTGCCGCGCAACCGCTGGTAGGTCGCATCGAGCGTGTTTTCCCGAAGTCCCGCTGCCACCGCATCCCCATCGCCCAGTGCCAGCAATCCCTGCGGCGGGATGAGGTCCAGCGCTTTCCCGATTTCCCGCAGGTATGGAATGGCAAAATCCCATTGGCTGGAGTCCTTTTCTGGGTCGGTGTATTCCTGCTCCTCTTTCTGAGAGGTGATGCGCTCCTGGGATTGGCTCTGGACGCGCTCGATGGAAACGCCCGCGCCGGGGACGTTCCTGCCGACCCACGCCCTGAGCTGGGTCAGCAGGGAGTGCGCCTGCTTGTCCTCCGTGGTCAGCGTGGTGGTGCGCCTGAACACGTTGGGCGGATAGCGGGTGTAGCCCAGATTGGACAGGAGCTTCTGCGCGGCATTCGCGGCGTCGTAGAGATTGCTCATGCTGTCGTGCTGATCCTGCCAGAGGACCATCTTGCGGGCCTTGGGACCGTCATTGGACCGCATGAAGCCGTTGGCATGGACTTCGCCGCTGGTGAACGCCGCCGTGATCTGATGGTGCGTGTCCGCCTGATCGAACAACCGGCGCAGAATCGCCAGACGGAAGGCCGGCTGAAACCCGTCCACGGCGGATCGCACACTGGCATCCAGTTGGATGGCACGCTTGGAGAAGCCCTCGATCACCTGATAGAGCGTGTTAGGATTCTCGGTCGCCACCATGTCCGCATATCTGCAGTCCGGTCCCCGGTCAGAGAAGAAAGTCATCACAGATCCTTATGGTCAACCTTTAGACGACGGCGACGGCGCTTTGAGGGCAGGAGCTTGTTGACTGGAAGCCGTGGCTTTATCCAAGGCCAGAGTCCGCTCACGCTCCAGCAGGGCATCCTGTTCGTTCTCAGGATCGGCATCAAAATCCTCGGCAAGACCGTCATCGGCAAGTTCCATCATGTGCGTCACCAGATCCATGTCCTGCCCACTGAAGCCAGGTGTCGCCATGTCGTAGGCCAGATCGTCTTCTTCGCTCATTTCGCGCTCCTTAGCTTGCCGCAGGTGCCGTGGCCGTCATGCCCACGTCGCTTGTAAGCGTCGCCGGGACCTT
>DAIAVG010000214.1 GCA_027445725.1 Acidithiobacillus sp. | reverse complement strand
AGGAATGACCGGAAATGGCCCGGAGCCGATATGAGGCTCCGGGCCATTTCCGTGTCACATGGTGTCAGATTTTTCCAGAACGATCAGACGGAACCAGCCGCCGACAGCCGCCGGTGTATCGCTGCGGCAGTGCAGTTCCGGGCGTTGGGTCAGAAGGTCCTCAAACACCAGGTCGGTATGGGTGGCAATGGGGCCGGACAGGGGGGCCAGCAGGCGCCGCCAGAAGGCGCGTTCACCGGGGCGCAAAAACTTGTCGAGGAGCAGTATCCGGCCGCCGGGTTTGAGGACGCGGCTGGCTTCCGCGAAGGCCAGCCCGGCATGGGGTACGACGGCGAGTATGAGATGCATGACGACCATATCGAAACAATCATCCGGGAAGGGCAATGCCTCGGCGTCGGCCTGAATCAGCGGGAAATGGGGAGACAGGCTTTGTGCGTGGCGGAGCATGGCGTGGGTGAGGTCGATGCCGACGGCCTCGCAGGTGTCAGGCAGATAAGGGATATCCAGCCCGGTGCCGATGCCATCGACCAGGACGCGGCAGGGCGTCGGCGGAATATTACTGAGGCTGCGTTGCCGCAAGGGTGCGGAGAAGGCGCGCACCGCCGAATTATAAATGGGCGCCCAGAGCGCGTAGGCGCGCTGCAGGCTCTGGCGGCTCAATGAAAGACTGTGGCCACCGCCAGACGAAAGGCGGGGATGGGGACGACAAAACTTTCCCCGGTATCGCTGACCCACTCGAAGCTGCCGTGCATGCTGCCTACGGGCGTGGACAGGACGGACCCGCTGGTGTAGCGGAAGCGTTGCCCCGGTTGCAGCGTCGGCTGTTCGCCGACGACGCCCGGCCCTTTGACTTCCTGGATATGGCCTTCGGCGTCCGTAATGATCCAGTGGCGATTGAGGAGTTGTGCCGTCTGCGGGCCGTTATTCTGCAGTGTGATTTGATAAGCGAAGGCGAAATGTTCCTGCTCCGGGCTGGACTGTTCCGGCAGATAGCGCGTCTCGACGCTGATCTGGATTTCTGTGGGGGCATGCTCTTCCATGGTGTGCTCCGGGCCGTTGGTCGGCGTTACGATTCAGAAACAGTCTAACGGTCCGGGGGCAGGCTGCCAAGTTATACCGGCTCACCGATCAGCGTTTGGGCGCAGCGGCCGGGCGGGGGCGGTAGAGGATGAGTACGCGCCCGATGCGGCCGACAACGTCGGCATGACTGGCGCCGGACAAAGTCTGTACCATGTCGTCCCGTTCGTCGTGGGGTACCTGGGGCAAACGTATCTTGATGAGTTCGTGGGCGTTGATGGCGACTTCCAGTTCGGCGAGGATGCCGTCGGTGACGCCGTGGGCGCCGATCATGACGACGGGCTTGAGGGCGTGCGCCTGTCCACGCAGGGTTTGTCTTTGTTTGGCGTCCAGCATGGTATCCTCGTCAGTCTGATTGGGCCGCTATGGTGTAGCGGCAGAGTGTACGTTTGCGGAGGGCGGGGGTCAAAGCCCGGAGGTGTGTTTTGGCAAGAAGTAAATCCAGTGAAAAGTGGTTGAAGGAACATTTTAAGGACCCATTCGTGCAGCGCGCGATGAAGGAGGGGTATCGCTCGCGCGCGAGTTACAAATTGCTGGAGATTCAGCAGAAGGATCACCTGATCCGTCCAGGTATGCGGGTGCTGGATGTGGGCGCGGCGCCGGGTGGCTGGACGCAGGTGGCGGCACCACTCATCGGCAGGAAGGGGCGACTGGTGGCGGTGGATCGTTTGCCTATGGACCCGGTGGCGGACGCCATGGTGATCTGCGGTGACGTCTATGAAGACGCGGTGCTGGCCGCCTGCCGGGATGCCCTGCCGGGTGGCGCTGATCTGATTATGAGCGACATGGCCCCCAATATGTCCGGCATTGCCAGCGTCGATCAGGCGCGCGCCATTGATCTTGCGGAACTGGCCCTGGATATGGCCCATCGCTGGCTGGTGCCGGGCGGTTCGCTGCTGATCAAGGTGTTTATGGGGTCCGGCGCGGAGGCGTTGCGCCGGGCGCTGCGCCAGGACTTCAAGAAGATCGTGGTACGCAAGCCGGAAGCCTCGCGCGCGCGCTCTACCGAGCAGTACTGGCTGGCGCTGGACTTTCAGGGAGTTGCGCAGGAAAGGTTGGACAACGGCGGGGCGAGTTCCCTATAATCTCGCCCACGCGCAGTTAGCTCAGATGGATAGAGCGTCGGCCTCCGAAGCCGAAGGTCACTGGTTCGACTCCAGTACTGCGCACCAGATAAATCAATAATTGGGTGCGGTGGCTCCTAAGTCCTGCCAAGCTTGCCTTGGCCTATTCGGAAACGCATCATCCTCTGTCGTAACCAGGCCGGATGCCCCTGTCGTGGCCCGGCAGGAGACGGACATGCAAAGCGAACTTTGGCTGGCCCAGGCGATTCTGGCTTTTCATATCCTGCTCATCGCGTTTAACGTCTTTGGCCTGATCGCCATCCCGCTGGGTGCCTGGCGGGGTTGGCAGTGGGTCCGCATCTTCTGGTGGCGGGCTCTCCACTTCGCGGCGCTGCTGGTGGTGGCTGTACAGGCGTTGCTAGGTAGTGTCTGCTTTCTCACCATCTGGCAGAGCGAACTGCAGGAAGCGGCAGGGCGGCAAGGCTATCGTCTCCCCTTGATCCAGACCTGGGTCAATCATCTTCTGTTCTGGCATCTGCCCATGTTTTTTTTCACCACGATCTATGTCCTGATCTGGATCGGGGTGCTGCTGTTATGGTGGAAGGTGCCACCCGTTTTGCCCTGGCGCAGACTACGATGAAAAAGTCACACTATTCCGCCGTTACTGCGACGCGGCAAATACTGGTTGGACGAGGCTGCTACGCGGAGGATGCGGTAGCAGGTGTGAGCATCTGAATTCAACATAGATGCCTCGACCCTCAGCCCAAAACGATTGAGGCTTATTCCGGGGCTATCCGCCGCGTTGGTGTACGCTTTGATTATCAGATTGACGGTCTTGCCGCGTAGCAACTTGAACGAATAGGCGGCAGGGACACTGTATCTGTCCAGTACCTCGGTGGCCGAAATCCTGTATGGCATCGGCAGCTTGCCCACGAATAAGGTTAGGTCGTGCCTAGCCACGATCTGAAACCGGTTTGTTGGACAAGCCCGACCGCCCCTCCTTCGATTCTGCCGCGGGCGGTATCGGCAGATATTTCAGCAGGATCTGCAGCATGAACGGGAAAGGCGTAAAAAAACCGGCCCCGAAGGGCCGGCTTTCTGACGCTACAGACGTCGGGGAGTAGGGGCTTAGAAGCCGCCCATACCACCCATGCCGCCCATACCGCCACCCATGTCACCCATATCGCCGCCTGCCTTGTCGTCTTTCTTCGGCAGTTCGGTGACCATGGCTTCCGTGGTGATCATCAGGCCGGCAATGCTGGAGGCCTTCTGCAACGCGGTGCGGGTGACCTTGGTCGGGTCGATGACGCCCATCTCGAACATGTCGCCATATT
>DAIAVG010000213.1 GCA_027445725.1 Acidithiobacillus sp. | reverse complement strand
CTCTGCTGATTTGCCAAGATATCTTTGATAGGGTTGGTTTTTCTCCTGTCCGAGTCAAACGCCTGTTGCAGCGGGCATTTACCCGCCGCGACTGGATGAACGCCGGACAAGGCTGGGAAGGCCGCGAGGACAGCATTCAACTGGCCGGGTGGCACCAGTTTTTAGGCGAGGTGTCATCTCCGCACGCCGTTGTAACCCGGCTGGCGAATAGACCGTCAGCCATCAATACCATGCAAAGGAGCTTTGCCATGGAACAACCACACAGCACCATCAGTTATAACCCTATTCTGGACACCGACTCTTACAAGCCGAGCCACTACCTGCAGTTGCCGCCCGGTACGCGCAGCTTGTTCGGGTACATCGAGTCGCGTGGCGGCGTTTTTGATCAGACGCTCTTCTTCGGTCTGCAGTACATTCTGTCGCGTTTTCTCTCGACACGGGTGACCTACGCCATGATCGAGGAGGCCAAGGAACTCCTGGCCGGCCACGGCGAACCGTTCAACGAGGCGGGCTGGCGTCATATCGTTGTTCGGCACGACGGACGGTTGCCGCTGGAGATCCGCGCGGTGCCGGAAGGCTCCCTGATTCCGACACATAACGCCATGGTCACCGTGCGGTCCACCGACCCCGAAGTCGCATGGCTTGAAGCCTATATGGAAACCATGCTCCTGCGCGTCTGGTATCCCATTACGGTCGCTACTCAGTCCTGGTCCATCAAACAGGTCATTCGTCGTTATCTGGAGGAAACCAGTGACGACCCGGAAAGCCAGTTGCCGTTCAAACTCCACGATTTCGGTGCGCGCGGCGTATCCAGTGAGGAATCAGCCGGCATTGGCGGCATGGCGCATCTGGTCAATTTCAGGGGTACCGATACGCTGTCGGCTATTCGTTACGCACGAGCCTACTATGATGAACCGATGGCCGGGTATTCCATTCCCGCGTCCGAGCACTCGACGATCACCAGTTGGGGCCGGGAACATGAGGTGGAAGCCTACCGCAACATGCTGCGGCAGTTTGGCGGCCCAGGCAAAATCTTCGCCTGCGTTGCGGATAGCTACGATATCTACCATGCCGTTGAGCGTCTTTTTGGCGGCGCGCTGAAAGAAGAAGTCATTGCCAGCCAAGGGCTAATCGTGGTGCGGCCGGACTCTGGCAACCCCGTGGAGATGGCGATTGCCACCGCTAAAATGCTCAAGGCAAAGTTCGGCGCCGTCCGAAATGGAAAGGGCTTCGACGTGCTGAACCATACCCGAATCATCTATGGCGACGGAATCAACGAGCGCAGTATTCGCGGGATTCTGATAGAACTCAAAGGTTATGGGTTTTCCGCTGATAATATTGCCTTCGGCATGGGTGGTGCGCTCCTGCAGCAGGTCAACCGGGACACCCAGAAGATGGCGATGAAGACCTCTGCCATCCTGATGCAGGACGGTTGGCGCGACATGTTCAAAGATCCGGTGACAGACCCGGGCAAGGCCAGCAAAAAAGGGATTTTGAGCACTTACCGGAACCGTGATACCGGCGAGGTCAGAACAATGCGCATGGACGAGGCCCGTGGCGATGAATGGGACGATATGATGCGTGTCGTGTGGCGTAACGGAAAATTGCTGGTGAGGGATTCTTTGGCGACGATCCGGGAGCGGGCGGGACGGCCTTGCTGACCGCACGCATCATGTTTATACTATGGTCTAAACATTAGCTGGCTGAAGGAGCATTTAATGGCAACCTGTCTCATCATCAGAAAATGGGGGAACAACCTGGGTGTCAGGTTGCCAGCGACCATCGCCAACGAAGCCCGACTCCATGCAGACCAGGAGGTAAGGCTTTCGGTCGAGCACGGGCGCGTTATCGTTGAGCCGATCGGTACGACCGCCGATTTGACGCTGGAGGATCGTCTAACTCTCTTCGATCCCGCCTTGCACGGTGGTGAGGCCATGGCGACTGAGCGGGTCGGTGCTGAGGTGTGGTGACGCCAGGGGACTGGGTGCCAGACCGGCGAGAAATCATCTGGATCGGCTGCAGCCCTCATGCCGGTAGGGAAATGCGGGACCGTCACCCATTCCTGGTGTTGTCTCCGAAAGCGTTTAATGACCGGACCTCGCTGGTGATCGGTTTGCCTATGACCACGGCTGAATATAACGCCGGCAATCCGTTTGCCGTGGCCGTGGGTGCGGCTTCAGGACGCAAGGCCGGCAAAACCAGTTACGTTCTTTGCCATCAGCCAAAATCCTTTGACTGGCGCACCAGAACGGCCACACGCCACCCACATGGAAGCCTTTCGGGTTTTCTGTTCAGGCAGGTGTGCCATATTCTCAATCAGATCATCGAAATCAGCATGGACGTATAGAGGTGTTGTACGGGGCAGAAAGAAAAACTGCAGGCGCTACTCAAGGACCAGAAAGGTTATACAGGCGTTTCAATACCAGGATCCGCACCATGACTTCTGTGGGATAAGGAACAATCTTGACGCTTGTTTCTGTTGAAAACTGGCTAATAACCAGCGCTGTAGTTTGACACTTTGTGACAAAAATACCCTTCATAGAAACCGGTGAAACTTCACTATTGAACGACCTAAGTGGCCTACGACCCTCTTTCCTGAGTGGTTCGCTGCAAATCCATCGTCGCTGCCAACTGTTCCAATCCCCACTGGTGCATCGCCATCAAAACTGGCCAAAGACTCTTTCCTAGGGGGGTAAGAGAATATTCGACTTTGGGTGGCACTTCAGCGTATACCTGTCGGCTCACAATGCCATGTCTCTCCATCTCTCCAAGTTGCTGGGTTAGCATCTTCTGAGTGATTCCTTGAACCGTTCTGTGAATTTCCGAAAAGCGCCGGGTGCCTGTAAATAAATCTTTAAGGATCAGGATCTTCCATCTTCCTCCGATCACGCGGAGAGTCACGTCTACTGCGCAGGGCTCCTCTTCTGTCATCTCTTTTTTCTCTGTGAACAAGGTTGGGAATCCTCCCTTTTTTATTCATACTTACTAAAAATATACTTACTATTGAATATGAATGCATATAACAAGAAAGTACATACTTCACAAGATCAACTGTATAGTGTACTAATATCCCATTGACGTGGAGCAATGGCCGGTGCTCCAGGCGTATCAGGGGCGGGTATCCACGCGGCCTGCGGTGCAATCGGCCCTGAAGGCGGAAGGGCTGCTCCGGTCTGCGTAATAGTTTTGGTTCAAAGGGAGATCATGTATGAATCGAGAAAGCACTGTCAGTGATCCATTGTGCACTTCTTGCGTTTACTTTCCTCCTAATCTTCCAGAGGGTAAGTATCCTTCTGAAGACTGGGTAGAGTTACAGAAAAAACAATGCTCATTCGACTTTTCTCCTGGCAGCGGAGAATGTCTGGCCACCCGGAAAACCAGCTGTAGCCTGGTGGATTTGCGTAACAAAACGGGAACGGGCTCCGATGGTGGCGGGGCGTGAATAAAAAGTCTGTATTTGCACATAAATGGAGATCTCATGTA
>DAIAVG010000212.1 GCA_027445725.1 Acidithiobacillus sp. | reverse complement strand
TGTCGGTTCCCAGTACATCAATACCAATAAGGGAGCGCCTGCAGGCGTTTCCCTGCATCCCTACAATATCACCAATCTTAATTTGGCTTATGCGTGGCGGCCAGGTGATATGGGTGTGAAAAAAGTTACTGTTGACTTGTATGTGGATAACATTTTCAACGCCAACTATATTCCGTATGAATATGAACAGTTGCGGAGTGCAAAATATGGCGGAAACTTCATTACCGCGCAGGCGAGTGCACCGGCTTTTGTCGGTGCCAGCGTGACGGCCAAGTTCTGAAGTCTGATTGGTATCCGCGGGTTAGCGGCGGGTTTCCAAAAGTCCTCTACCCGGTGGCCTTACGGTCACCGGATTTTTGCCATTTTGATCCCATCAGTAGCAAACCACCCCGCGTATTGTGCGAGGTCATCATGGCCAGTTTGTGCAGATCCGGAAAATCCTGCGTCTCTACAAGAAGCAGACGCTTGAGGTGGAAATCCGCGAGTTGCTCAGGGGATCAGGGACGCCCCGGCACTGACCATGTCCCCGGTCGCCGATGCGGTATCAGAGACGGCAGCACAGCCCGCCAGTGATCCGAAAATAACCAGGAGGCCTGCAGTGCGCATTATGAAACCGATGATATGGATTTTATGCATCATGGAAAATACTCTTTGGATAGTGCGAATAACCGGCCTGAATAACCGGTGTTATTCATTGATGGCTCACGAAACGTGTTTTTAACTGTTTAACATGTTCAGGGATTTCCAACAAGCAGAAAATCTCCATAAGAATCGTTCGGATGCTGTGGCGGAGAGGATATCAGGCGGCACTACCCCGCGCATGCGCAAGATCGGGATAACCATCCTTTAACCACAGCTCCGGCAGTGCTTCCAGAATCTCCCGCACCAGTTCCGGTCCCCGAAAAATCAGCCCGCTATAGACCTGCAATAGACTGGCTCCCGCCCGGACCTTGGCATAGGCATCTGCCGCACTGAGGATACCACCGACGCCAATGATGGGTACCTGTCCCTGGGTCGCACGATAGAGTTGCGCGATGACGGCGTTGGATTGCTCCAGCAATGGTGCACCGCTCAAGCCTCCGCTTTCGGAGAGTCCGGGCTGGGAGGCCGGGCGTTCTATAGTGGTATTGGTGGCGATAAAACCATCCACCAGAGGTGCCGTGCCTAAGGCCAGACCTCCGATAGTGTCGAGGTCATCATTATCCAGATCTGGAGCGATCTTCAGGAGCAGAGGCAGAGGGGAGCGCTGCTGCTGCACGGCCAGACGTTGGTTGGCTGCAGCAACAGCACTGAGCAGTCCCCGTAAGGCTTCCTCCCCCTGCAGCAGTCGCAGCCCCGGCGTGTTGGGTGAGCTGACATTGATGCAGAGATAGTCGCCATAGTGAAAGAGCAACTCCAGCGCGGCGACATAGTCGTCCTGCGCCCGCTCCAGCGGGGTGTCCTTGTTTTTGCCGAGATTGATGCCGATAGGCACCGGATGGCCAGGTAATGCCGCCAGTCTTCGGGCAACCGCCGCAGCCCCTTCACCGGGGAAACCCATGCGGTTGATGACCGCCTGTTGTGCCGGATAACGAAAGACCCGGGGGCGTGGATTACCCGGCTGCGGGCGCGGGGTCACGGTGCCGATTTCGATGAAGCCGAAGCCTAGGGCAGGGAGGGTGGCGGCGGCGCGGGCGTCTTTGTCATAGCCGGCAGCGAGGCCGACGGGGTTGGGAAAATGCAGCCCCCAAAAGTCCTGCGCCAGACGCGGATCGGTGACGCTATAGTGCTTTGTCAGGTAGGCCATACTCTGTGGCATGCGCCCCAGTGCTTCCAGCGCAGCGATGCTCAGGGTGTGGGCGCGCTCCGGGTCCAGCGTAAAAAGCAGGGGGCGCAGCAGGCCGTAGCTCATGCCCAATCCCTGGGTGTGAGGAAGTCTTCCTTGAGGCGGGCTTCGGGGCTACCGGCTTCGCCCTGCCAGTCGTAGGCCCAGGCCGCCAGGGGTGGCAGGGACATGAGGATACTTTCGGTGCGCCCGCCGGACTGCAGGCCGAAGAGGGTGCCGCGGTCATGGACGAGGTTGAATTCCACATAGCGCCCCCGGCGCAGGAGTTGAAATTGCCGCTCGCGTTCGCCGTAGGGCAGGTCCCGGCGCCGGGCGACAATGGGCAGATAGCTGTCGAGGAAGCTGTTGGCCATATCCTCCCAGAAGGCCTGCAGAAGCTCGCCATCGCCATGGAGATCGTCGAAAAAGATGCCACCGACCCCGCGCATTTCCTGACGGTGCCTGATGGTGAAGTAGTCATCGCACCAGGCTTTGAAGCGCGGATAAAAGCCAGAGTCGTGGCGATCACAAGCGGTTTTGAGGGTGCCATGGAAATGCCGGGCGTCTTCCTCAAAGCCGTAGATGGGCGTCAGGTCGGCGCCACCGCCGAACCACCACACCGGTCCTGCCGAGAAAAAGCGATAGTTCATGTGGACGATGGGGACGTAGGGGTTGCGGGAATGTAATACCAACGAGACGCCAAGGGCGGTGAAGGTCTGTCCCGCCCGTTCGGAGCAGTGCGCGGTAGCCGAGGGGGGAAGCTGGTCGCCATGGACCTTGGAGAAGTTGACCCCGCCTTTTTCCAGCAAAGCGCCTTCGGCAATAACCCGGGTGCGGCCACCGCCGCCGCCGGGCCGTTCCCAAAGATCTTCGTGGAATTTCGCTGTGCCGTCTGCTGCCTCCAAGGCGTCGCAGACGCGATCCTGCAGGCCGCGGAGGAACGTTTCCATTTCGTCCAAGGATGGCTGTTGCATGTGTTCACTCCCGTAAGACACGGCCACTGCGGGCATCGACCATGCGGCTGGGGCGGCGTTGACCGCCCAGCCGGGCCGGTAGTACCCACAGGGAACGACCAAAATAGCGGTACAAGGTGCGCAGGTCACGGGCTGGTTGTTGCCCTGCCGGATTGGCGCTGGTGGAGACCATGGCGCCGCCAAAGATCCGCGACAACACGACGATGGCCGGATGGGTACTGATCCGCACCGCAATGCCCTCATGGCGTCCGCGTATCCAGAAGGGGACCTTCGGTGCGGCGGGAAGTACCAGTGTCGTTCCGGGCCAGAGTTGTGCCAGCAGAGCAAGGTCTATTCCTTGCGCAGACCAGTAGTGTCGGGTTTCTGCCGCCCGACCTGCTACCAGAAGAACGCCTTTATGTTGTGGCCGCCTTTTTAGTGCCAGAATCCGGCGCAGGGCGCGGCGCTGGCGCGGGTCACAGCCCAGCCCCCAGACCCCCTCCGTAGGATAGGCGATGACCCCACCTCGCCGTAAATGCGCAACCCCCCGGCGAATATCCTGACGGCGCGGATGGCGGACAATCTTGCTGGCCTTGAGCGCCCAGCTTGGCATTGACGGGTTAATGATCGACGATGATCCACCCGGCCCAATTGCCAAACAACTGCGTCTTGATCTTAGGTTCAACCAAGACGACGGTGCACCGCTGGCCAGCAAGCGCACCAGCCTAC
>DAIAVG010000211.1 GCA_027445725.1 Acidithiobacillus sp. | reverse complement strand
CATCCCCAGTACCGCGAGTGCGCGCGCCATGGCCGCTATCCGATCTCCATGGTGGATGAGCGGGATGCCATCCGCTACATGTCGCCAGTCTGTCCGGTGTGCGCGGCGGAGCAGGCCTCCCGTCGGCTCATGGAGAGCGCGGCCATCCCAAAGCGTTACATTGACTGCGGCTTCGACAACTACGTGGTCGAGGTCCCGGGTCAGCAGACGGCTCTCGACGTCTGCCGGGACTACGCAGATCATTTCGAAGAACACGCCCGTAAGGGATCCTGTCTCATCCTCTGCGGGAATCCCGGTACGGGCAAGAACCACCTGGCGTCTGCCATCGCCCACGTGGTGCTGGCCAAAGGGCACAGCGTGCTCCATGTCACCGCCTACGACATCATCGCCCGGATACGCCAGACCTGGCAGCGGGGAGTCGGCAACGGCACGGAGCTGGAAGTCATCCGCGGATTCGCGGAGGCGGGCCTGCTCATCATCGACGAGGTCGGAAAAACCTTCGGCAACGATGGGGAGCGGGTGCATCTCTTCGAGGTGATCGACCACCGCTACCGCGATCTGAAGCCGACCATCGTCCTGTCCAACGAGGGCGTGGAGGGCGTGGAGAAGTACCTGGGTCCGGCCGCCTTGGAGCGGCTGTGCCAGAACGGCGGGCTGCTGCTCTTCGACTGGCAGAGCCACCGTCGGGGGAGGGGAGGAAATCCGGGTCGGCGTCCCGCCGGTGGCGGTGGACAATGAACGGGAACCCATTTGAAGAATGCAATGCGCGTTCCCGTTATGTCCCCGCAAACCGCGGGGAGTACGTGCCACCGAAGACCTTGAGGAGGACCGTATCGTGCTGCCATTGAAGGCTTGCTCGCGGTGGAGAAGGTGGAAAGCGGTACGGCCACGGGCAAGTGCGAAAGGCTGCGGTTTGCGCCTGACGGTTCCATCGATGAAGCGCCCCTGAGAGCCGTGTTCGCACTAGCCGAGTCTTTGCTGAATGGGCAGGGCGTTGTCCAGGACGGGCGACTGGTCGTGTCGGCCAGTAACCCGCTGGTGCAACGGAAAACCTTGTGAAGCAAGGGTTCTCGGCGGATGATCTGGATACCCTGCTGGCCGATCTGGATGACCCCCAAGCCGTTTTGATAGCTGCGCTGCTGGATGTGCGCTCTGGGCCGCTTGCCATCCTTGATGGCGGCGGGGGCGTCTCTCCGCTGCTGGCGGCGGGGTCTTTCTGCGTTACACCGTAACCATTATTATGTCACAGTGACATTAAGTTGTTGTGTTTAATATGGCGGTGACATATAATAAAGCCATTGGTCGCCGCTCCAATGGAGAGCAAGATGGCCCAAGACCCGCAAGACCCCGGCACCGCAGATCTGTTCCCGCCAGAGATACAGCCCAAGCGCCCACGCGGACGGCCACGGCTGCACCCGGACGCCAAGACCGCCAGCCGGGCAGCATCGATGGCTTACCGGGAGCGCCGCAAGGCCCGCAGAGAGGCCCCAGAAGTGGCCAGTGCTATCATCGACTTATCGGCTCTGCCCGCCTGGAAAGTGGGCAAAGGCAAGTGACCGCCGCGATTCCCTGAAGACCAACAGCGCGGGTCCGGCACGGCTGGCAGACGGGCAGGCGCAGCGCCCTGGCCGTCCCATGCGCTGCAGTTGTAGTATCGTACAACATACTACAGCCACCTAACCCGGCTCCCGCCCTTGCCTTTGGTGAACCGGAGCCGCTGAGCCTCACCTAAAGTAACAGAGGAACGATGTTCAAAGCGACGCGAAAAGCCTGGGTTTCCGCCATGCCTTCGGAGCCACCATCGCCTGCCTCGCCTCACCCAATCAGGAGCGAAGGGCGGCCCGAAGGGTGAGGGTGTGCAAGCCGACGTGCCATCAAGCCCCGAAGGGGCGACTGGCGCGGCGGGTTGCCTAGCCCGAAAGCCCCGCAGCGACCCTGGGTGAGGCAGGCGATGGGGGCGGAGACATGGTGGATTGTTGGATTGCGCCGCAATGGTGAATCCTATCGGGAGCCGGTCGGGTGTCGGTATTGGCGGCGGTCTTGGGATTCCGCTAGTACGTTTTTCGTCCAAGCCTTTAGAATCAATGGGTAACAATGGAACATGGTTTTCGGCTTTCCCTGGCTGAGATGGAAGATCTGCGGCAGGATATGCGCGACTCGTCCCGATGGATGCGGGATGAACTGGAGCGGCGGCAAAACGACGGGAAACGTCGTTTTAGCCAATCTCGTCCCGTTAAAATGGAGCACGGCGCCGGAATCGAACCGGCCTGAAACAGTTTTGCAGACTGTCGCCTAACCATCCAGCCCGCCGTGCGAAGTACCGGGTGCAGCGCACCGACTGCACCATCCTTTGACGGATACCCTTTCGCGCTAGGTCGGAAGTTGTCTGGGCGCGGCGCACCTACCGCGTCATCCCTGTAGGGAATGCCCTTTGGCGCTAGGCCAAACACAGGAATGTTACTCTACCAAGTCCGAACCGCAAAAGACTCACTCACCGTCTCCGATTCAGGATTAAAGGGCTCCACGGCCCGCAAAATCTCGATCACCGAAATCGGCGCCCCGCCCCAAGTATCCACGCCCACATCCATGCTTCCGGGCAGGGGCCGGAGGTTGCCATGAACGTGGCCATAGAGGTGGATCGTGCCGTGCCACTTGCTTGGCCAATCCCTGACGGGGTAGTGATGCAGGTAGAACCGATGACCCTCCGCCTCCACTAGTAAGCTTTCATGGATTTCCGCCCAGACGCTATCTGTAGGTTTTCGATCATGATTCCCCAGAATCAGAATCTTGCGCCCTGCCAATTGGTTGAGATAGTCCCGTACCTGGTCCGCGGGTGCCAAGCTGAAATCGCCAAGCACGTAGACGGTATCGTTGGACCGCAGGGGACTATTCCATCGGCAGATCAAGGTCTGGTCCATGTCGTCTACAGAGGAAAATGGCCGAGGGCAATACCGAAGAATATTACGGTGTCCAAGATGCAGAACCGAGGTAAAAGAGTTTGCACCCATACATGAGTTATTCCGTATCCATTCCTTTGATAATCGTATTCTCTATTTCGGAAATAAAAGATTTGGCGTTAGCCAAATGCTCCTTAGCCTTGTCTCCATCAATCGATACGCCGCTGTAGTCCGCTATCAGCCTGGCTTGCTCGGCTCTGGAAAGCATCTTCCCAAGCTCGCCGCGAACCTTTCCAGTCTTCACCAGATGCTGAGAAAACGCAGCAATCAAACCACTATGCGTCCGGATTTCTTCGGCTCCAGAAATGTACAGATAGACCAGAGCCGATTTTGCCGCATCGTGCATGGCGTAATAGGCGCGATTCAAGGTTCCATCGTAATCGCCATCAGTAAAGAGGGTGATTGCGGATTTGTGAGCGCGCTTGGCTTTTGCCATCAACTCCTGAGATAGATCGATCACAAACGAACCCCATCCCGTTGCACATTCCTCAGGAACACCGGATTTGTGTATCGATCTGGAAAATCCCAATCCTCCCCAG
>DAIAVG010000210.1 GCA_027445725.1 Acidithiobacillus sp. | reverse complement strand
GAAAGGCTGATCACTACCGGTCGTAAGGTGGAAAGTATCGACCGGCAGTTTCGTTTCCCGCGACGCATCGCCGCCGAAGAATCCGTACTCAGTGAAGCGTCCGTGGTCCTGGCCAGCACTCGTCAGGAAGTGGAGGAACAGTATGGCCTGTACGAGAACGCCGTGCGGGCGCATTTCAAGATCCTGCCGCCGGGGGTGGATTTGCGACGGTTTTCCCGACCAGGGCGGCAGCGTTCTTCACCGCTGCTGCCCGACTTACGCCGTTTTTTGGAGGCACCGCGCAAGCCCCCCATTCTGGCCATTGCCCGCCCCGATGAGCGTAAAAATTTTCAGCGTTTGATTGATGCCTATGCCACGGACCCTGTTTTGCGGGAGCAGGCCAACCTGATTCTGGTCATGGGCCAGCGTGACCGCCTTGGGCAGCTCCCGCACGGGGCGAAAGAGGTGATTCAGAGCGTACTGCATACCATCGACGATTACGACCTTTACGGGCGAGTCGCCCTCCCCAAGCACCACGAACCGGAAGATATTCCCGAATATTACCGCTATGCGGCTATCTATAAGGGCGTTTTCGTCAACCCGGCACTCACCGAACCCTTTGGCCTGACCCTGCTGGAGGCCGCGGCCTCGGGTTTGCCGGTCGTCGCCACCCGGCATGGTGGCCCTCAGGACATCATCCGCTACTGTCGCAATGGCATCCTGATAGACCCCCTGGATATCGCGGAACTACAGGCGGCACTTCGACAAATAGTGTTTGATCGCCAACGCTGGCAGCGTGCCAGTCGGGCAGGCTTGCTGGGGGTGCGGCGGGTCTATAGTTGGGAGGCCCATGCGCGCCGTTATCTGGCGGAAGTGGAACGTATTCTCCGGCGTCAGCGCAAACAGTTGCGGCGCGAATCCGCCGCCCGCCAGGGGGTACGCCGCGCCTTACCGACGGCGGATCATCTGCTCATATCCGACATCGACAATACCTTGATTGGCGACCCGGCGGGGCTCGCCACGCTGATGGAATGGCTGAGGGAGCATCCCCGGGTAGCCTTTGGCGTAGCCACCGGGCGGAATCTCAAACAAACCATGGAGATACTGGCGGCACACCAGGTCCCCCGCCCGGACATCTGCATCACTGATGTGGGTACGCGTATCGTCTATGGCAGTAAGCTGCGCGAGGATCAGGACTGGGCCGCTCATCTGCACTATCGCTGGTGGCGTGAAGGGGTATTGCAGGCACTGGCCAGGGTGCCCGGCCTGCGCCTGCAGGAAAAACTCACCCAGAGCGCATTTAAGGTAAGCTATTATGTGGACCCCAAACGCCCACCGACGGTGAAAGATCTACAGCAGCGCCTGCACGAGCAGCAGATCGCTGCCCATGTGGTGCTTTCCCATACCCGCTATCTGGATGTATTGCCCATTCGTGCTTCCAAGGGCCACGCCATCCGTTTCCTGGCCTTTCGTTGGGGGTTGCCCTTGCATGCGGTGCTTACTGCGGGAGACTCCGGCAATGACGCCGATATGATGGGGGGCGAAATCTGCGGCGTTGTTGTCGGCAACCACAGCCCGGAACTACACGGGCTAAGAGATAAACATCACATCTATTTCGCCAGTGCTTACCATGCCTGGGGCATTCTCGAAGGCATCCAGCACTACCGCTTCCCAGGACAAGCTCATGTCTGATGACCTGCGTCGCTGTATCAGCCAGAATTCCCATTGTGTTTCCGGGTTATTGCGATATCTGTTCAATCTGCAACGCCCCTTTCTGCTTTATACCGATTTACAAACGGCCATCAGCGACTTTGCCGCAGATTACGGCAGTGATGCAGAGCTGGTGGTGTTGCAGGAGTTTTTCTCCAGACTGCAAGAGGCAGTGCTCGCAGAACCGTGGATTTATCTGGCCTGGCGTCCTGGCCCCGGCCGTTGGACTTATCTGCGTCTGCATCGGGAACAGCTCAATCTGGAGACGCTGACGGCGGCGGACTATCTGGCCTTTAAGGACAGGCAGGTGCTCCCCGCGAATGATCAGGAGCCGGTACTCACCGTGGATTTTGAGGATTTCCGCGCGGTCTCCTATCGCCTGCACGATGAGGCCACCATCGGACAGGGGCTCATGTATATGAACCGCCGCCTAGCCGGGCGACTGTTCGGCGACATCAAGGCGGGACGCCAGAGCATTCTCGACTTTTTGGCGGTGCATAAGCTCAACGGGCAATCGCTGATGGTGCACGATCAGCCGCCGGATTTTGAAGCACTACGTCAGACCGTGCAATATCTGGCGACGCTCCCCAAGACCAAACCGTGGACGGAGTTTGCCGTGGAGATGACCCATCGCGGCTTCGCCCCAGGCTGGGGAGACACCGCCGGGCGGGTGCGCGAGACCATGCGTCTGCTGATGGACCTGCTGGACGCCCCCTCGGCAGAAAGTCTGCAGGCATTCATTGACCGCATCCCCATGATCTCCAAAATACTGATCGTGTCTATTCATGGCTGGTTTGCGCAGGACAAGGTGCTCGGACGTCCGGATACCGGCGGGCAGGTCGTCTACATTCTCGATCAGGCGCGGGCCCTGGAACAGGAAATGCGCCAGCGCCTGGCCCACCAGGGGGTGGACATCGTACCCCGTATTCTGATCGCCACCCGCCTGATTCCCAATGCCGATGGCACCACCTGCGACCAGCGTCTGGAACCCGTCCATGGCGCCGATAATGTACAGATTCTCCGCGTGCCCTTCCGCTATCCCAATGGCGAAATACTGCCGCAGTGGATCTCCCGCTTCAATGTCTGGCCCTGGCTGGAACGCTATGCCGATGACCTCGAACGGGAAACTCTGGCGGAATTTGGTCGTCGTCCCGACCTGATTATCGGCAATTACTCCGATGGTAATCTGGTGGCCACCATCCTCAGTGCGCGGCTGAATGTCACCCAATGCAACATTGCTCACGCGTTGGAGAAGAGCAAATACCTCTATAGCGACCTCTACTGGCGCGATCACGATGCCAGCCATCATTTCGCCTGCCAGTATACCGCGGACCTCATCGCCATGAACTCCGCCGATATTATCGTCACCAGCACCTATCAGGAAATCGCCGGGAATGACCACGAGGTGGGCCAGTATGAAGGGCATCAGAATTACAGCCTCCCCGGTCTGTATCGGGTGGAAAACGGGATTGACGTTTTCGATACCAAATTTAATATCGTCTCTCCGGGGGCCGACGCCCGCTATTATTTTCCCTATTCCGCCAGTGCAGCACGTTTGCGTTTTCTACATGACGAAATTGATGCGTTGCTTTTTGACGAGGATCCCGCCGTGGACCGGCGCGGCGTACTAAAGGATCGGGATAAACCCATCATTTTTAGTATGGCGCGCATGGACCATATCAAAAATCTCAGCGGACTGGCTGAGCTTTTTGGCGCATCGGAGCGTCTACGCAAACTGGCCAACCTGGTTATCATCGGCGGTCATGTCGACCCGCAGGATTCTCAGGACGAGGAAGAGCGGGCGCAAATCCAGCG
>DAIAVG010000209.1 GCA_027445725.1 Acidithiobacillus sp. | reverse complement strand
GAGGGCTCCATGGACGCGGGCAATATGCTCAAGCCGGCGCTGGCGCGTGGCGAGTTACATTGCATCGGTGCCACCACACTGGATGAATATCGTAAATATATTGAAAAAGATGCGGCGCTGGAACGACGTTTCCAGCGGGTGCTGGTGGATGAACCCAGCGTGGAAGACACCATTGCCATTTTGCGTGGCCTGAAAGAACGCTATGAAGCTCATCATGGGGTACGCATTACCGATCCGGCGCTCGTCGCCGCAGCACAGCTTTCACACCGCTATATCACCGACCGTAATCTGCCTGACAAAGCCATAGATCTGATGGACGAAGCCGCCTCCCGCATTAAGATGGAAATCGATTCCAAACCTCAGGAACTGGATGAACTGGAGCGCCGCATCATTCAGTTGAACATTGAGCGCGTGGCGCTGGAGAAGGAGAAGGATGAAGCCAGCCGTAAGCGCCTGGATATCCTGCAGGCCCAAATCAATGAGTCAGATCGCAAATATCAGGAGCTGGAAGAGGTTTGGAAAGGCGAAAAGCTGGCCATCGAAGGCACCTCGCAGATTCAGAAAGAACTGGACCGGAAGCGCGTTGAACTGGACACAGCGCGTCGTGCCAACGACCTGGAGCGTATGGCGGAACTGCAATACAGCTCTATTCCAGCATTGGAAGCACAGATCCATGCTGCGGAAATCCACGCGCAATCAGCCGGTTCAGGCGCTAAACCCACCTTGTTGCGCACCGAGGTGGGTGAGGAGGAAATCGCCGAAGTGGTCGCCCGCTGGACCGGCATTCCTGTCTCCAAAATGTTGGAAGGCGAGAAAGAAAAGCTCCTCAAGATGGAGGAGCGTCTGCAGGCGCGGGTAGTGGGCCAGAGCGAGGCCGTGGCCGCGGTATCCAACGCCATTCGCCGCTCCCGGGCAGGGCTGTCTGACCCCAAGCGTCCCAATGGTTCTTTCCTTTTCCTTGGCCCCACGGGCGTCGGTAAAACGGAGTTGACCAAGGCCCTAGCCGAGTTCCTCTTCGACAGTGAAGACCATCTGGTACGCATCGACATGAGCGAATTCATGGAGAAGCATTCGGTGGCACGGCTCATTGGCGCGCCTCCGGGATATGTGGGTTATGAAGAAGGCGGCTATCTCACTGAAGCGGTGCGGCGCAAACCATATTCGGTCGTATTGCTGGACGAGGTGGAGAAGGCCCACCCGGAAGTCTTCAATATCCTTCTGCAGGTACTGGATGATGGTCGGCTCACCGATGGCCAGGGACGCACAGTAGATTTCCGCAATACCGTCATCGTCATGACTTCCAACCTCGGCTCCGACCGAATTCAGGAATTCAGTCGCAAAGGGGACTATGACGGTATGCGCGTGGCGGTGCTGGACGTGGTGCAGGATCACTTCCGCCCGGAGTTCCTCAACCGCATCGATGAGTTGGTCATCTTCCATCCCCTCACCGCAGTGCAGCTCCGTGAGATTACCGGGATTCAGATGGGTTTCCTGCGGGCACGCCTGCGCGAGCGGGATATGGATCTGGTGCTCAGTGATGGCGCACTGGATCGTCTGGCAGAGGTCGGCTATGACCCTGTCTATGGCGCCCGCCCCCTGAAAAGGGTGATTCAGCGGGAGATTGAAAACCCCCTCGCCCAGAAACTCCTGCGGGGCGACTTCGGGTCTGGTGAGATTATTGAAGTACTTCTTGAAGGAGACCGCTTTACCTTTGTCGGGCGGCGCCTGCACTGAGCGTACGCCGCGAAGTAGCGGCGGTCCGACCGGCGATCTCAGCGTAGAACTGTGACAGGTTCTGCGCCATCCGGTCTTCCGACCATTCGCCGGCCAGTTGGCGAGCCTCAGCTGCCAGTTGCGCCCGCAGGCCGTCATCCCGCAGCAGGGTAACGCACTGGCCGGCAAGGTCCATGGGGTCATTGCGGGCGCTACGGGTGCCTTTACCCAGGCCAAGCAGGTCTGCACTGCCCAGCGCGGGTACGCCCACCACCGGCAATCCCGCCGCCAGCGCCTCAATCAGGACCATCCCCTGGGTTTCCGTCTGGGATGGGAACACGAAAAGATCGGCGGCCGCATAAGCGTCTTTCAAGGCCTCCTTTCGCTCCAGATAACCGAGAAAGCGTACCGAATCCGCTAAACCTTGTTCTTCTACAAGGGTCTCCAGCATGGGCCGCGCCGGGCCGTCGCCGGCCAGCATCAGCAACACATCCGGCATCTGTTCCAGAATGTACGGCAGCGCACTGAATAACAGCGGAATATTTTTTTCTGGCGCAATCCGGCCCGCATAAAGCAGGATGGGGCGTTGCCCGACAATGCCGTGCTGCTTGCGGAATTCTGCGCCTTTACCCCCCGTAAAATGCTCGGGCTTCACCCCCGTCGGAATGACCCGCACGGGCTGATTGACCCCGTAGCCCCAGAGAATTTCCGCCATGGCGTGCGAAGGCACGACAACTCCATCCACTCCGTGGCATTGCTGCCGCGATAAACGCCGTACCGAGCCACGGCGTAGGCCGCCGGGAATTTTTGGATAATAATGATCCACATAGGCTTCAAAGTAAGTGTGGTAGGAGAGCACGGCAGGTATGCGCCAGCGGCGCGCCAGGCGCACCCCGTGATAATGAGCAATAAAAGGGGTCTGAATATGGATCAAGTCGTAAGCGGCATCACTCATGTCCCGGCGTCGGGAGCGCAAAGCACGAAACTTCATGAAGCGCTCTTCGGGATACAGGGGAATCCGCCAGGAAGGTATACGCCATAAAGCCCGCTCATCGTCATCTGGCGCATATCTTTTGCGACCGTCATAGGCGGGGAGCAGGATATCTACTTCGTGCCCCTGACGGATCAAACTCGCACGAAAGCTTTCGATAGAACTGGCCACCCCGCTGATCCGGGGGAAATAGGTATCCGTGGTCATCAGTATGCGCAAGGCAGGACTCCGCTGAGGCAAAAGAGGGTTCCCAGGCTACGCCGGAAATTTCTTAGTCTGCCAGAGCAAGATGACATTTTGATGACGCTGCCGCGCGCACGGTGCGGGGACTGCTTATCTCTTTACGGTACCCAGGTTCTGCAGGGTTTCCTCATCTTCCAGCGTACTCGTGTCTTGGGTAACCTCTTCACCACGGGCAATAGAGCGCAGCAGGCGGCGCATGATCTTGCCGGAACGGGTTTTGGGCAGGGCGTCGGTGAAACGGATGTCGTCGGGACGGGCGATCGCACCGATCAGTTCAGTCACCTGCGCGCGCAACGCTGCACCCAACTCATCACGATCATCACCCTGATGCTGATGTTTCAGAATAACAAAAGCACAAATGGCCTCGCCCTTGATTTCATGAGGAATCCCCACCACCGCTGCTTCCGCGACCGCAGGATGCGCCACCAACGCCGATTCCACCTCCGCCGTGCCCAAGCGATGTCCGGAGACATTGAGCACATCATCAATACGTCCCATCACCCAGAAATAACCGTCCGCGTCGCGGCGCGCGCTGTCTCCGGCAATGTAGTAGCGATTATCA
>DAIAVG010000208.1 GCA_027445725.1 Acidithiobacillus sp. | reverse complement strand
GAGATCAGGATTCCACCACGGGTGGAACGGAATTTATCCGCCAGCGCCGCCAGCTTGTCGCCCTGACGCTGCGCTATGATCCGGTGACCCCATGCGCAGGTCTTCCCGAAGTCCGCGATCAGTTCGACCTCCAGAGTGGAGGGGGCCAGGATTAGCACCCCATCCTTCTCTTTCGCCTCAGCCATCATCGCCATGATCATGGGCTTTAGGTGACCCTCTTCCCATTCCGGATTGGTCCATCGCCCGTTGTCTTGCTTGTCGTCACCCATCGTGGCAGGTGCGACCGGGGCGGACAAGACGAAGTCCATGCGACCGAACTGGGGCGGCTCGAAGCGCGGGTAGCTCTGCACGTTCGGGATCATCAGGTGCGGCGATTTCTGCCACGCCAACTTGATCTCCTCCTCCTCTTTCGGGTTGAAAATACCGATTTCTGCCAAATCCGGTAGCGTGGCCGACAAAATCACTGCCGACCAGAGCGCGCTCTCGCGGGCCTTGTCCGGTGATGCCTGCCCCGGGTAATGCCGCCAGTACCGGGCCACCATGCGTCCGGGACTGAGCGTGGTCATGACCAACGAAGGGAAACGACGCACAGGAGACCAGGACAATCCGTTGACCAGCTGATATGGGTTGTTCCGCCCCCCTTCGCCGGCATCCAACACGCTCAGGTAGTCATCCAGGAGGTCGCGGGTCTCGCGCAGATCCAGAAACGCCTCACGGGCTTCCCCCCGCAAAGATTTCAGGCGGACGCCCTTGATGCTGTCTGTGATCTGCTTGTAGATGGCGGCCAACTTGACCTTACGGAGGGCCTCGCGGACGGTCGTCCCGTCGCCGGTGGGCAGAGGCTGGTTCATCAGAACCACGTCTTCATGGCG
This sequence comes from Acidithiobacillus sp., assembly GCA_027445725.1. The sequence continues at coordinate 2,640 of DAIAVG010000208.1, read as the reverse complement.
TTGATTGGGATCGCCATTCCCCCCGAGACTTTGCAGGAAATCCCGACAGGCGACGGCCTTTTTCACCAGAGCAGCATCCACCTGCCCCACGTTATTCTGAAGCGCCGCTTCGAGGTCCGAGACCAGCCTGGTCAAGGACAGCGTGCGATCCGTCAAGTTGGCGGCCGCATCCGGCAATCGATGCGCCTCATCGAAGACCATATAACGGATGGCATTGGGAGCGTCGCCCTCCTCATCTTCCTCCGAAGTTGCGGTCAGCAGATTAAACCATCGGTGAGCGTTCATGAGAGCTGCCGCATGACTGAGAAGCAGAATGTCGGCGTTCCGCACAGTCTCGCGCATCACTTGATACGGTGCGAGGGTCTTAGCCTCCCGCCAAGTGCACTCCCAAGCGCTATCCAGGCGCCCATTCACAAGGGGTTCGTGTTCCGGGATATCCAGCGCCTCCTTGGCGTCCACCATAAGGCCGCTGTCGATACCGTCGGTCTCTAACCAGTGCAGCACGTCTTCCAGACGTTTCCGGGGCTCGTTGTCATTCCCCGGGAGATCCTTGAGGGCGGTCTCCAGGGCTGAGGGCGACACATACTGCCGGGCGCCCCAATACTCCCCCACGGTCAACACGATGCCGGTCTGCAACGCGACGGCCCGAATCGCCAATTCCAGATCCTTGTCCCGTAACTGGCGGCGCAGTTGGGTCGTGAAGGTAGCGTAGGCCCCCCGCACGGCTTCCCCGGCCTTCCGGTGCAGAGCAACCTGATGCAGCATGGGGATGAGTGCCGCCAAACTTTTCCCGCTGCCCGTGTCACCCTGGATGGGAAGGAGAGCGCACATCTCTCCGCGAAGCGTGTTGCCTTTCGTGATGCACTCGTGGATCGCCTTCGCCATTTCGGTTTGTTCCTGACGCGGCTCGTAGTTCGGGCGCAACCGGCTCAAGGGTCCACCAGAACCAAAATAGTCATTGATAGTCATCAGTGCCTCCGTGAAACCCCGCCGTCTGTAGGCCATGTGGCCAGTGAGGCGGGGGAAGTGGGGAGACGGTTGACCACAACCGCCTCCGGTTGAATTCGTGCCGGTCTTTCCCGGCTGTCCGCCCTCGCGGGCCTTGCACAATGCGACCTACGCCCCGAGCGCCTGAGCCTGGTCTTCGATGGATGCCTGCTGAGAGGTGTCGTTGTCCTGAACGGCCGACGGCTTCTCCTTCTCTTTGCTCAGGTCGAAGCTGTCCACGGCCGCCAGGAAGGCGGCCTGTGCCTCGAGAAACAGGTCGCCTTCCACGGTGGCTCCCACGAAAGGCTCCTGCGTTACGCGTCCCTGCGCGCATTCCCAGATGGCCGAGAATTCCCCGAATCCGTAAGTCTTGTGCCCCCCCAGGAAAGGGGCCGCGCGCATTTGGGTGTCCATCGCGGCCAGCAACAGCCCCAACTCCACCATGGTGACACTCATAAGAGTCAGGCTGCTGGTAAAGGACGGGGCGATCACATAGGGGAAGCCCTCAAGCGGCATGGAGACCGCATTGCTGCCGCCGAGGTCATCAAGCGCTTTCTCCTTTTCCTTTATGGCGTCGCTCAACTTCTTTTTGCTGCCGGCATCCAGCGTCTTGTCAGCGAAGCACCGCTTCAGCTTATTGATATCCCCTTTGATCGCCGTGCGCTCCCGATTGATGCGGTGCATCTCGGCCACGTCAGCGTCCATGCTCTCGCTGGACAGCAAATCCGCCATGCTGTCAGGATCCCGGCGAGCGTCATCGGCGCGCACGCCGCCGAATACCCCCCTTATCAGATCACCGTCGGGCATTCCGTTGTTTCCGTACAAACGTCCGGCATACATGCTGCCCAAAACGTCACCGCTCCCGAACAACCCGGTGACCGGGTTTTTCTCCCGCATGGCTTGGTAGGCGGAGAGAGACGTATCGCGCTTGGCGTCCTCGTCGTTCTTTTTCCCTTTGACGCCGCCCACCACATTAAAGTAATAGCTGGCGACATCGGGCAGTTTTTTGCCGCTTGCCTCCACAATGGCGCGTACGCCCGACCGCCGCCATCCTCCCTTGATCTGCGAAAACGGGATGATCGGTTTGCCGTCAATACTCGGCAATTCCGCATCCTTACCGGGCCACTTGGTGGTGTACCCGTTAGGGATAAAAATACGGCCTTTCAGTTTCAGGGTTACCATCTTCATGTCGTACTCCTTTTTAGAAAAACGCCTTCAGGGCGTGTTCGTTGATGTCATACAAAAAATGCTCGCAATCCCCATGCTCGTGCCATGGTAAGGCCGCCAACTTGGTCTCCCGGACTTCCTCTTGCATGTCCTTCTCCAGTATCCGTTTGACGGACTTAACCATCTGCCCCCATTCCGGGCGACTTTTGATGGCGGCGACCGCTCGCCAGCTGGCGCGTGTATCCGTGTACGGTGATGTCCCGGCGCCCCCCCGGAAAAGCATGGAGTCTTGCGCCACATCCCATGGGGTTGTGCGCAGCATCTCGAGGGTAGGGTAGATGTCGTTTTCCTGGATGAGCCCCCACCAATAGCGGGCCCCATCTTCCAGATCCATAGCCTCCGTAGCCGAAGCGGACACGATATGATCGACGGTTACGAAGGGGATTCGGGTGTGCACCACGGTATCCAGGAACACTAGATCGAATT
>DAIAVG010000207.1 GCA_027445725.1 Acidithiobacillus sp. | reverse complement strand
GGACCGGGAGCAGGGGGCTGTTCCTGAGATCATTCAGGGACTGTGTGGCAAAAACGACGGCGGCGTTTTTCTTCCGCAACTCCTTCAGCCATTGCCGCAACTTCGCCAGAAACAGCTCGTTGTCCAGGAAGGTCCAGGCCTCGTCGAGCAAAATGAGGGTTGGCCGCCCATCCAGCATCTGCTCGATCCGGTGAAACAGATACAGCAGTACCGGAACCGTTACCCGGTGCTCCGCCGGGCTGCCATTCATCAGGTGGCTCATCTCGAAAGTGATCATGCCGGCGTCGTCCATCGAAAGCCCGTCACTCTCGGCATCGAGCAGCTTCCCCGTTTGCCCGGTCAACGTGTAATACTGCAAGGCATCTTTGATTCCCCGGTTCTGGATCATCTGGACCAGCGCCGTGAGCGAGCGTCCGGATTCCCGGGCCAGGCCATGCACGGCGTCACGAATGGCCGAACGCTCCGTAGAGGTGACCGTCATGCCCTGCAGCACGGCCAGCGCCTCCACCCAATCGGCAGCAAAAGCCGCCTCTGCCGGATCATCCACGCGCTGCAGGGGTGCGAAGAACAGATCGGAGGTCGGGCCGTTCAGATCATAATGCTGCCCCCGCATCGCCTCGGTGAGGGTGTAGAGGCTCATACCTTTGTCGAAGCCGATCACCCGGCTATCTGGATAGCGTTGCCATTGCGCCGCCAGCAGGGCTAGGAGCGTACTCTTTCCGCCCCCGGTCATACCGGCAATCAGGCTGTGCCCCAGATCGCCGACATGGAGATTCAGGCGGAATGGCGTGTTCCCCGTGGTCGCCGCGTACAGCAGGGGCGGGGCCTTGCGGCCTGCGAGGGCCTTGCCGCCTGCGAGGGCCTTTCGGCCATCCGGCAGATTCATCAACGGACTCGGGCAACGCGCTTCACCGGCCCAGATTGCCGTCTTGGGCGCAAAATCCGCAAAATTTAGCGAGTGCATCAGTGGCCGGCGGATGTTCTCATAGAGATGACCCGGGATGCTGCCCAGGAACGCTTCTACCGTATTAGTCGTTTCCAGGTGGGCGACATAGCCCGCATTGTCAAAGAAGGTCTTGATCGCCTTTATCCGATCAGCGAGCACTTTCTCATTGGCGGAACGCAGCACGACGGATAGCGTGAAGTTGCCGAATTTCACAGCACCCTCCCGCGCCTCATTGACGGCCTGCTTGGCGTCATAGGCGAGGTTCACCACAGTGTCGTCGGCGGATAACTGTCCCTGGGCTTCGCCCGTCATCTTCTCCGTAAGCAGGGATTTCATGTTGGCCCGGGAGCCAAACCAGCGATCCCGGATCTTCGCCATGTCCGCCACCGCATCCGGCTGATCGAGGGGCAGGAAGCGGAGCGTGTAGCGTAGGGGAATGGGCAGGCTATGCAGGTTCTCCAGCATCTCGGGGAAGGTCATGCTGGGATAGCCCAGAACCGTTACGACACGGATATCTTCCCCGTCAATGGACGGCTCCAGCCCGCCCACAAAATCATGGTGCCCGATGAGGGCATCCAGATACGACGGAATCCGGGGCGCATTGACGCGATGCGTGGCGCCGGTCAGGCACTCATGTATATGGGTGAGCAGGGCATCGGCATCCATGGCCTTCACCCGGTATCCGTGCCTGAAAATGCCCAGGATAACTTCAATCACCTGCCGGTAGCGGGCCAGCGTGTCCCGGAATGCCGCATCGGCCAGTTGTTCGGGTTGTTTGCCGGTTTTCTTCTGGATCATGGACTGTGCCAACTGTACTTCCGCATCGATGGGCGTTCGCCAGGTGATGGTGATGGCATAGCGGCTCACATAGTGATTGGTTTCCGATCCAAACTGCGCCCGTCTCTCGGCCTCGATGAGGCGCGACACCGGGTCGCGAAAGGCGCACTCCGATTCGTCGATATAGCCGTCGGCCGGCTCGCGAATCGCCGTGACATGCACGCCCCAATCCGTGCCCAGCCGGGCGATGGCATTGTTCCAGGTGGCCGAAAGCGCCTCCAGATCCTGCGTGGACTGGCTTTCGAGATCAGGCCCGTCATAGCGGAACCCCGCCAGAAAGCTCCCGTCTTTTTGCAGCGCGATGGCCATTTCCCCGGCATCCGTCTGCCAGCCATCCACCAGAAAAGCGATGTTCAAAAGATCGGGAAGGCCCAGGGCCTTATCACGGTACTGTTTCAGGGAGCGCATTATTTCTTCTTCCTCATGAGTTTTGATAGGGCCCTGAGCACGCCACCAGACGCGGCACTTTGCGTTTGTTCTTTGGGGGCCTTGTATTTGACCGGCGCATAAGCGCTGGCCCCGCCCAGGTAGACGGATTGCTGGCTCCAGTGGCGACGCACAACGCCAAAGGATTGCGGGTCGTGTTTTGCGAGTGTTCGCAGAAACGACTGCCCTACTCCACCGACAATGAGACCCACGGGGATGAACCAGAGAGAGACCAGAATCGGTATAGAGAGACAGACGAACCAAAGGGCAAACGTGGCCTCCCGCTCACCCCCTGCGACGAGCATGGGCTTTGTCAGGGAAGGGTGCAGGGGGAGACGGCGGGTGTTCTCCGCCGCCATCGCCTAGAGCCCCACGACGTGCAGCGCGTGCGATGCGGCGAGCCCCATGATGCCCACATGCCCCATCGTGGCACCGCCGGTGATGCTGGTGGCGAGCGATTTCGCATTCGCCATGGCAATGCCGCCGACCGTCGCACCCAGGCCAATCATCATGGCCTTCTTGTGCTCGCCGCCATGCCACCAGGAGAGACCCGTCGCGACTACGCCGCCAGCGGCGACCAGTCCGCCCATGTCCTGCATGCCCGTCAGGACCGTATTCAGCGGCCCCGTAATGGGAGAAAACACACCGCCGGACGTGGACGCGAACGCCATGCCGGGGGCCAGGACCATCAGGCCTGCTGCGCTAATCTTGCGAACTCCAGAGAACATTGCCTTCAACCGCTTTTCCATGAGAACACCCTTTCGTGGACGGACACTCATTTGTCCTTGCGCGGGTATAGATCGGCGGGTTTTGGTATACCCAGAATCATTGCCGCACCTCCCCACTTTTCACATCGAGGATGGCCGAAATCCTGCGACCAGCGGGATGATTCGAGTCACGGGCAATTTGCAAAACGATATCCACTGCCTCATGGATCAGCGTCTGCTGCGCGGGAACACCCGCTTCCTGGCAGAGCTGGTCGAGACGCAACAAGGCCGCTTCGGGGTTGTTGGCGTGCAGGGTGGCGATGCCGCCTGGGTGTCCCGTGTTCCAGGCTTTGAGCAGTGCCAAAGCCGCCCTGTCGCGGACCTCGCCCACCAGTATGCGGTCGGGCCGATAGCGCAGCGTGAGCTTTAAGAGACGCGTCATGTCGATGCCCGCATCATCGTCGGTCAGGAACTGGACCACGTTGGGAGCGGTGCATTGGAGCTCCCTAGTATCTTCGATAATCACGATGCGGGTGCCGATATCTGACAGTGTGGAGATTCGGTCGATGAGGGCGTTGGCTAGGGTGGTCTTGCCAGATCCCGTGCCA
>DAIAVG010000206.1 GCA_027445725.1 Acidithiobacillus sp. | reverse complement strand
GATATTCCGGTATTCCACGATGATCAGCATGGTACGGCAGTGATTGTGGCTGCGGCGTTGCAAAATGCACTGGAATTGCAGGGTAAGGAGTTGGGCCGCGCCAAGGTCGCTATTGTTGGTGCTGGTGCCGCTGGAATTGCCATTGCACGTATGTTGCGGGCGCTGGGGGTAGCGGATATCTTCCTGAGCGATTTGCATGGCGTGCTGCACAGCGAACGTACGGACCTCACCGAATGGCATAAACCCTTTGCCGTGGCACCCCGGGGCTGGGATCTGGCGGCGATGTTGCGCGGTGCCGATGTAGTCATCGGTGTCTCTGTGCGCGGCGCCATTCCAGAAGCGGCGTTGCCAACACTGGCGCCCAAGCCGGTAATTTTTGCGCTTGCCAATCCCGATCCTGAAGTGGACTCCGCCCTAGCGCGGCGCCTGCGTCCTGACGCCATCATCGCCACGGGTCGTTCGGATATGCCCAATCAGGTCAACAATGTGTTGGGTTTTCCCTTCCTCTTCCGCGGTGCGCTGGATTGCCGGGCTCGGCAGATCAACCAGCCCATGCTGCTGGCGGCCGTGGATGCGTTGGCGACGCTGGCGCGGGAGCCGGTGCCAGACGCGGTGCAGACCGCTTATGAGCTGACTGCAACGCAAGGTCTGGCCTTTGGCCCCGAGTACATTATCCCCAAACCTCTGGACCCGCGCCTACGGCAACGGGTCTCTGGCGCAGTGACCGTTGCCGCGCGAGAAAGCGGCGTCGCGCGGCGTTAAATTACGATGCGTCTCGCGGATCTGACGGTTCGCGATCTGCGATTCGCCTTCGGCCAATTGCTCGCCGCCATTCTCTTTTTTGCCCTTGTCTGGAAAATTCTCGCTCCCTTTTTGCCAGCGCTTGGCTGGGCGGCTGTTCTCGTTTATGCGACCTGGCCGCTGGCTGGTCCCATGCGCCGACATTGGCCGCCTGTGCTGGCAGCAGCAGGTGCCACGCTCATGCTGGCGCTGATTTTTATTCTTCCCGTACTTTTCCTGAGCATTACCCTGGGCACGGAGTTGCACCATCTACTGACTGACCTCGCCAGCCAGGATGCACGCACGACCCTGGAAGCAAGGCTGAATCAGATACCTTGGGTGCATGATCTGCTCGCGCAGATCCCCGCCCCCTGGACGGCGAAACTGATGCCCGGTGCTCTGTCTCCCGACCTCTCCGCCTGGGCGGGACGGCTGGGCAGTGTTGCGGGCGGGATCGGGCGTTTCGGCGCTTTGCTTATACTCGTTCTCATTACCGCCTTTTTCTTCTACCGGCATGGTGAGCTGCTGTTGGATCAGTTGCGCCGTTTTGTCGGCCAAGTGCTGGGACAGCGGGGCGACGCCTATCTACGGACGGTGGCCAGCACCATCCGTGCGGTGATTTACGGCATTCTGGCGACCGCGGTGGCGCAGGGTGCCCTTGCGGGGGTGGGTTACGCGGTGGCAGGACTGTCGGCGCCCGTACTGCTGGCCATCATCACCCTGCTGTTTTCCTTTATTCCCTTCGGTACACCTCTGGTTTGGGGCGCTGCGAGCATCTGGCTGCTCTTTCATGGCGATATCTGGGCGGGAGTAGGGCTGGCCCTGTGGGGTGCGCTGGTAGTGAGCTGGATTGATAACCTGATTCGCCCGCTGGTGATTTCCAGCGCGGTACGGATTCCGTTTCTACTGGTGCTCTTCGGGGTGCTGGGCGGCATTCTCGCCTTCGGTTTTCTCGGGCTGTTCCTGGGGCCGGTGCTGCTGGCCGTATTGCTGGCGATATGGGACGAGTGGTTGCGGCCAGCGCCTGCTGCGCCGCAGGATTGAATGTCCGCTCTATGAGGTGTTGTGAGCGAGTTGCGGATTCCGGTCACACTTGCGGCTTGTGCAATCCGGCCAAGCAGATGCCTTGATATATCCTCTCACCATGCATATATTTTGGTATCTATCATGGTAAGAGGTGCAGTCATGAGTCAGGTAGCCAAACTATTCACCAATGGCCGCAGCCAAGCGGTACGTTTGCCAGCCGCTTATCGGTTCGATACCAAGGAAGTTTTTATCCGCCAGGACTCAGAAACGGGCGACGTGATATTGTCGCGCAAGCCGGCTACCTGGGATGACTTCTTCATTGCACTCAAGGGTGCCAATGTGCCAGCCGATTTCCTGAACGAGAAGGAGCGCAACCAAGGGGTGCAGGATCGTGACCCCTTTGAGGGGTATAGCGAGTGAAGCGGTACATGCTGGATACCAATACGGTAAGCCACCTGCTCAGAGAACATCCGGTCGTGACTAAGCGCATAGTGGCGGTACCAATGGCGTCCCTTTGTATCTCTGCCATCACCGAAGGCGAGCTGCTTTTTGGTCTGGCAAAACGTCCGGTCGCCAAACGGCTTCACGTTGCCGTGCGGGAGTTTCTCCGGCGCGTCGATGTGCTGCCTTGGGACAGCTCCACGGCAGAGCATTACGGGATTGTGCGGGCTGATATGGAGAGGCGAGGCAGGATACTGGCGTCACTTGACTTGCTGATTGCTACGCATGCGCTAAGCGTGGATGCGGTACTGGTGACAAACGACAGAGCCTTCAGCCAGATGGCTGATCTGAAAGTCGAAGATTGGACAGTATAACTTTCTCGCTGTTCTGATAGGCAACGCCCGCTTCTTGGCCTGTCTCCTACTTGGCCCTATACTCCAAGCACTAACCAGGCGGTCAGTGTGCTTTTACTCTGCACCCTGTCGCACCGCTATCTGGGTGTTATCCACGCGATGCATCCCCTGCTGAACTTGCCACGAGGACCTCATGCGCTCCGATATGATCAAAAAAGGTTTTGAACGCACTCCCCACCGCGCCCTGCTCAAGGCCTGCGGGGTGACGGATCAGGATATGGATAAACCCTTCATCGGGGTGGCCAACTCCTTCATCGACATTATCCCCGGCCATGTGCATCTGCAGGAGTTCGGACGCATCGTCAAGGAGAACATCCGTGCGGCAGGGGGCGTGCCCTTCGAGTTCAATACCATCGGTGTGGATGACGGTATCGTCATGGGTCACGATGGTATGCGTTACTCGCTGCCGAGCCGTGAGCTGATTGCGGACTCCATCGAGACGGTGGTGCAGGCCCATCATCTGGACGCGCTCATCTGTATCCCCAACTGCGACAAGATCGTGCCCGGTATGATCATGGGCGCGCTGCGCTGTGACGTCCCCACGGTGTTCGTCTCCGGCGGCCCTATGGAGGCCGGTCATCTGTCTGATGGGACGGCGATTGATCTGGTGACGGCCTTTGAGGCGGTCGGACAGTTCAAGCGCGGGCAGATCACCCAAATCCGTCTCAAAGAGATCGAGGACAAGGCCTGTCCGACTTGCGGCTCCTGCTCCGGCATGTTCACGGCCAACAGTATGAACTGCCTGATGGAGGTCCTCGGTATCGCGCTGCCGGGCAACGGTACCATCCTGGCGACGGCGACGGCGCGCCGCGATCTGGTGCGGCAGGCTGCGGACCGGGTGGTGGCCCTGGCCATGGCGGGCGGGCCGACCATGCGGC
>DAIAVG010000205.1 GCA_027445725.1 Acidithiobacillus sp. | reverse complement strand
GAGTGCTCACCCAGCCAGTTCACCAAGCGGGTCGTCATGCGCCGTTTCTCATCCACGGAGGGCAGCGGCTCGTAGAAGGTCTTGCGGCAGTCCTTGCAGCGGTAACGGCGGGTATCGACGCTGATGCCCACACGCTTACCGTGGATGGGCAGGTCATGGATCAGTTGCTCCCGGTGCCCGTACCGAACTAGGGATGCGGCGCCACAATGGATGCAGACGACAGGTGGAGCGACGGTCTCCGCCAGGATGTGATAGTCCAGGCCGGAATCATCGACTTGCAGGACACGGTACTCGGGGAGATTCAGGATGTCGGCAGGCATGCTTTTCCGGTGGACCAATATCCCATAAATGCCTGGAGTTTTTCTGCGATGCGCACCGAATCCGCCATCTCGCACTCCCAGATTGTCAGAACCGACCAGCCCAGATCTGCTAGCTTCGCAAGATTATCCGCGTCCCGCTGCCGGTTACGTTCAATTTTGGGGAGCCAGTAGCCTTGGTTCGTCTTGGGCCGCCTTGATCCTTCCTTGCAGACATGTCCGTGCCAGAAGCAGCCATGGATAAAAATGGCTTTCTTGCGGCCAATAAACGCAATATCTGGATTGCCTGGAAGTTCTTTCCGGTGAATCCGGTAGCCTGTGAAACCCATACCACGAAGCAATCTGCGGATAGACATCTCGGGTGCGGTGTCTTTACTGCGGATGCGCCGCATATTCTCACTGCGGCTCATCCCCATACGAATCTCAAACAGCGAGATCCAGCGGCAAGTCTGAAATATCCTTCAGGCGGTTGCCATTGACCATCACTGCCAAGAGATCGGCGGCATCATCCATACCAAGCATCTTCACGGTATCTTGCAACTCGTGCAGAGCAAAGTGATACACACTGTCAATGTCCCCAGTACCCAGGGCGATGGATGCTAGGCGGCTTGGTGTCGGCTCCGCCGTCACGACCACGACATGCGGTAAGCGGCCCTTGCGGTTGCGCACCAGGTTCAATGCTTCCGACCTGGCGTTTTGCGCCCGGTCGCTGCGGATCGTCCACTTGCAGGAAATGCTTGCATGCAGGAGCGGCAGGCCACCGTTTTTCTTTCGCAAGCTGGCAAGTGTGGCCACGCTGTCGTCAATCAGGAAAGCGGGTGAATTGATGGCACTGTCGTCCTCGGTGTCGCGCACCACCACGATATCCGGCGTGATGGTGTAGTCGCTCCCCAGGGCGGCGGCCAGATCCGCATCGGCCTTGGCGGCGCGATTCAGGGCGACCAGATGCGCATATTGTTCATACTTGGCGATTTCCAGCCGGTTGCGTCCGCAGACTTGATGCACGTCCCAGGTGCCGGGGCGCAGATGCCCCAGCTTGAGGAATGTTTCCTGTACAAAGGTTGAGCACACGCCTTCAAACTGACTGCCCGAGGTCTGCCCTGCGATCCGCTCGCCGATGGTTTCGGCCTTGAGCAGATCGGCAATTCCCTTGGCGATCGCCACGCTCGCTTTGCTGTCCTTATCCGCATTGCTGGGAACACCTGCCGCGTTGATGGTCAGCGTTGCTTCGAGCAGCGCGGCATGGAACCGTTTGCGGGCTTCCAGGAAGCCGGCGGGCGTCGTCATCACACCACCTTGAAAATGCGCTTCACGGCCAGGGCCGCGAAGATTTGCCGGGCCACAGCCGCAGCGACCGGCGGCGGGAAGGCGTTGCCAATCTGGCGATAGGCGGCCGTCTTGCGGCCGGAGAACTGCCAGTCATCCGGGAAGCCCTGAATCCGTGCCGTCATGCGCGGCGTCAGGCGCGGCATGCCCACGAAGTCACGCGGCGGGGCCTCGTCCCAGAGCCCCATTCCATCGACGCCGATGGCGGCCCAGGCGCGTTTTGCGCGGGTCGGGCCGAGGTCTGGCCCGCCGTGCTTCTTGGAGCCGCCTACCAAGGTCGGTGCAATGGTGCTGGCCTGTTCGCGCCAGCGGTCAGCGCCGCGCCAGCCGTGGGCCTTCATGAGATCGTGCAGCAGATCGCCCACGGTCGCCGGTTCAGTCTTGAGCGGTTCCGGCCAGGAGAACCCGGCGGCAAGGTCTTTGCGGATGCCTACAAACACCACGCGCGGGCGCAGTTGGGACACGCCATAGTCCGAGGCATTGAGCAGCCGCCAGCCAGGCACATAGCCCAGCTTCCTGAGCTGCTTTTCTACCTTGTTCCGGTAGTCGTCAAAGACCGCATCAAGCAACCCGCGCACATTTTCGAGCATTACCGCTAGCGGGCGGCACTCGTCGACCAGGCGGATAGCTTCGGGGAACAGATCGCGCTCATCTTTCGCGCCGAGCTGCTTACCGGCCTTGGAGAACGGGGGGCATGGCACACCGCCTGCAACCAAATCAACACCTTTGTATAAGCCGCCATCGAATCGGCGCAAGTCACCCTCAATCACGTTCCAGGCCGGGCGGTTGAGCCGCAGTGTCGCGCACGCTGCCGGTTCCAGTTCTATCAAGGCGGCATGGGCAAATCCCGCATGCTCCATTCCTAATGCTTGTCCGCCTGCCCCTGCGCACATCTCTATCGAACTCAACATCGTCGCGCCCATCCATCACGAAACTGAATTTTAAGGTAGTCTACACACGGCAGGATGTCAACCACGAATATTAATTTTTAACCAAAATGTCGGGCTGGCCCACGATGGGCAGATCCATCACAGAATTTACTTACCCGTGGCTTGTTCTTATTTACCTACTCTCGCACTATTTTGGCTTGCGCTGGCGTAACCCAGAGGTTGATCTGGACCAGCCCAGCGTCTGCCTTTTTTTTGGAATTGCGCTGAAGCTGGGGTAGCCTGACGAAAACGGACACTCCCGCCTGGTACACTACCGGTAGGGGGTAAGAGATGTCGAAGAACCAGGGTTACTCGCCGGAGTTCCGGGCCGAAGCGGTCAGGCTGGTCCTGGAGCAGGGGCTGTCGCGGGATGCGGCGGCAAAACGTTTGGCGATCCCGAAGGGGACGCCGGGCAACTGGGTGGCCGCGGCCAAAGGAAGGGGTGTCTCGACGCCGGGAGCACGCCCGGTGCCGGAGCTGGAGGCAGAAATTGTACGTCTGCGCAAGGAGCTGGACCGGACCCGCGAGGAGAGGGATATCCTGAAAAAAGCGACGGCGTACTTTGCCAGGGAGCCGCTGCAGGGTACGCGTTCATGAAGACATGGCGACAGCGGTTTCCGGTTGAGGTGATGGGCCGGCTGTTCAGGGTCTCGCGCGGCGGCTTTTACGATTGGCCCACCCGCGGGCCATCGGCCCGTGCACAGGAAGACGAACGGCTGAAGGTGACCATCAGGGCCGCGCACGGGCGCAGCCGTGAGGCCTGCGGTGACCGGCGTCTGCAGCCGGAACTGGCTGCCGGGGGCTTTGTGGCCGGTCGTGATCGCATCGGCCGCCTGCGTCGCGGGATGGGCCTGCGCTGCAGGCAAAAGCGCAGGTTCAAGGCGACCACGAACTCCAGCCATAACCTGCCGGTGGCCGGGAACCTGCCCGGCCAGCAGTTCTCCCCCACGGCTCCTGACCAGGTGTGGGTAA
>DAIAVG010000204.1 GCA_027445725.1 Acidithiobacillus sp. | reverse complement strand
TCCATAGTCACCTCACGGGTGCCCGATCCTTCTTCTCGGGAAACGAAGGGATAATCCAGCAACTCCTGCGCCGTCACACTTTCGTGACTACCCAGGGCATGATCGGGGTGGGCAATCACAATCATGGAGTCCATGCAGCACTTGAGGGTAGCGAGGCTTTTGTTGGTTACCAGACCTTCCACCAGCCCCAGATCAATGCTGTTATCCTCAATCATGTGGACAATTTTGTCTGTATTGCCCACATGCAGGCGTACCTGCACGTCGGGATACTTCATTTTAAAATCGCCCAGCACCCGGGGCAGCATGTATTCAGCGATGGTCGTACTGGCGCCGATAAGCAGATGCCCGCGCAGATCGCCGGTCATTTCCCCTACGCGATTGGACATCTCGACGTAGAGGGAAATAATGCGCTCCGAGTACTCATAAACCACCATGCCAGCCTCGGTGAGGCCGATGCGGTTGTGGGTGCGGTCAAACAAACGGGTATTGAACTGTTCTTCCAGTTGTTTGACCTGAAAGGTCACCGCCGGCTGGGTCATATGCAGTGTATCTGCCGCCTTGGTAAAGCTGAGCAGCCTTGCCACCGTGTGAAAAACCTGTAAACGCCTGTCTGCCATGGAAATCCTTAAGTCGCCCGCGACTTTTCACCAGTTTAGGGGTAATATCTGAGCGCTTCAATACAGTAATTACGGAGGATAACCCATGCCCAAGGCTTGGGAAAAGCTCGACCTGCAAGGCGCTGGGGTACAGAGTCTACAAATTCGCCTGCAAAAACTCCAGAAAAAATCTCTATGGGGCTATCTATACTGGTGCCTGTCCCCTTTTGGGGCGCACCGTTTTTATCTGGAACAGTCATGGGCCTGGGTCTTTCCACTGGTCAGCGTTGCGATTCTCGTGCTGGCCTTTCTGGGCTTAACCTGGGAAGCCGTCGGCCTCGCCGTCATTCTCTGCGCCGTCGCGCTCTGGGACCTCAGTCGCATCGGCCTGTGGATCAGCGCTTACAACAAGGCACTGCGTAAGGCAAGTTGGTTCGCCAAGCAGACGCCGACCGCCCCCGCCAACTACCAGGGACGCGCGGACAACGGCGAGAAGCCGACGCAATGGCAGCGCGAGTTACAAGACTATACCCGAACCAAGGAGAGCGAGCGTGCCGGCCACCCTGCCGCCAATGCCCCCGCCAAAAAAGGTTTTGCGCCGGGTCAGCGCCGCCTCTCTTTCGCGGAACAGGAGCTTCTGCTCGCCGAAATGGCCAAATCTCCGAAAAGTGCGGTGGAGAAAAAGCCACCAGATTCTGCCCAAAAGTAATCGGAATCAGCTGAATCCAGGCTATTGCTCCTTTTCAAACATGGCCAGATAGCGCTCCTTGGGGAGCGGAAGCTGTTTAGCCACCGCCAGGAAATCGGCGAGATGCAAGGGGGTACTGAGCCCCACCAGCGTCACCCCCACACCCGGCGTCGAACGCACAAACTGAATAGCGCGCTGCGCCGCATCGGCCAGTTCCGGCATCACTTCCTGCAAGGAAGGCACCTCTTCCCGCGCCAACAGACCTTTGCCAAGAGGATGGCTCGCCATGATGGTCAGCTTGAGCTGAAAAGCCGCCTGAATGGTCGAGCCGATATTGCCCTGCCCCGTCACCTGACTGAAGCGCGTGTACGCTTCCAGCATCAGCGCATTGAAAGGCAACTGTACTACCCGCAGATGGTGGCGATTGTCCTGCCCCGCCGCCTTCTCGGCCAATCCGATCAGGCTGGTCAGGGACTGGAACAGGGTATTATCCGTCTCTACCCGGCAGGCATTGAAGGTGGAAATGCCGTAGTAGCGAATCTTGTTGGCCTGCACCGCCGCTTCGAGCATAGTGAACACATCAATCAGCTTGCGGTACATCCGTTCTTTGCCAATCAATGGGATATGCACTTCCGGTTGATCCACCAGAAACACATCCAGAGTCTCCAGGCCCGTCTGTCCGCGCAGGGTATCCAGTTGCCAGGCAATATATTCCGGACTCAGGCAGTGGACCCCCTGGGCCAGATCCTCCTCTTTGCCCAGCCCCTTGGCCACCACCTCCTCACGGAAGAATGTCAGCGGATCTTCTGGCCATCCGTCGGGGAAGGTCAGAAAGCCCCCCTTGCCGACCACGAAAAACTCCTCACGCTGGATACCTGCCGCCATCGCCTTCGCGATACCCACACCTACCGCCCGCCCGGCCCGCCCGAAGCGGTAGTTGGCACCGGTGTCGATGACGTTGATGCCCGACTGCAAGGCCCGCGCCACAATGGCCGCCACCGCGACATCCGTCACATCGTCCACGCCGCCGGGGAAGGTACCGACACCCAAGGAGGATAGCTTGATGCGGGTGTTCAAAAAGTCACTGAAGTGTTCGTCAGCGAGGGTCCCGGCGAAGCGCGCCACATAGGCCTTGGTACCGGCACTGTTGGCGACCCCCGGAATCAGTCGATTTTCCGCAGCATTCACGCAGCGTTACTCCTGTTGGCAAAGAGGGGATGATGGTGCAGCAAAAAATCCAAGCGTTCATGCAACTCGGCACGCACCGGGCCGGGCCGGGTGGCATCTTCCAGACTCAGGAACTGCTGACCATAGTCCGGCGCGTCCTCATCGTCCAGTTCCCATTCGACCGCCTGGAGCAGCGCTTGCCCAGGCGCGGGTAATTCCACGGGCAACAAACGACCGCTGAGAATGGCCCAGAGACCGGTCCAGCAGCGCGCCAAAGCAACGGGATGATAACCGCCCCCGCCCAGGACCAGCAGACGCGGACTTTCTGCCACGATCTGGCGCACGACTTGCCAGAACAAGCCGTTGGAGACCCGAAACTTGCTCAGAGGATCCGGTGCAAGGATATCGGTGCCCGCCTGCAGAACGACGACATCAGGGCTGAAGCGCTGCAAAACACGAGGCCATAACTCGGCAAAAGCCAGCGCATATTCGCTGTCATTCACCTCTTTGGGCAAAGGCAGATTAACCGCCAGCCCCGGCCAGTCGGTGAGCTTACCGCCCTGAAAGGGATAGGCGTAGTCCGTATCCATGTGCAGGGAGACCGTCAGCGTGTCCGGGTCCTCCACAAAGGCCACCTCCACCCCATCACCGTGGTGGGCATCCATGTCCCAGTACAACACCCGCAACCCGGCGCGGCGCAGGCGCTGAATGGCGAGCACCGGGTCGTTGAGGTAGCAGAAGCCACGCGCCTGACCCGGTGCAGCATGGTGCATTCCGCCCGCGGGGCTGAAGGCGGTTGCGCCTTCCAGCACGGCTTCCGCCGCGAGCACGCTGGAACCGGTAGCCAGGGAGGGCGTATCGAAAAAACCGGGGAAATAGGGATTCTCCAGCGTGCCCAACTGATAACGCTGACGATCGCTGTCCTGCACACCGCCGCGAAACTGCGCCCGCTCAAAGGCCTGTATGTACTCTATCGTGTGAAAGCCGAAGAGCTCCAGATGACTCGCCGGGCGGCCCTGCCAGTATTCTTCCGGCGCCATGGCCCCGTAACTGTTGATGAGGTCCAGGGTCAGGGAGACCCGCGGAATCGCCAAGGGGTGGTTA
>DAIAVG010000203.1 GCA_027445725.1 Acidithiobacillus sp. | reverse complement strand
TCAATGGCCAGCGGGGTGCCGAAAATATCGCCCACGAAGTGAGAATACATGGACCAGTTGGTCCCGAATTCAAACTCCATAGTCAGACCAGTGGCGACACCCAGGGCAAAGTTAATGCCGAAGAGTTTACCCCAGAACTGGGTCATTTCTTTGTAAATCGGTTTACCGGTGATGACATACACCGTTTCCATGGTGGCCAGAATAAAGGTCATACCAAGGGTGAGAGGGACGAATAAGAAATGGTAGAGAGCGGTCAGCGCGAATTGCAGGCGCGATAGCTCCACCACCGTGGGATTGATCAACATGTCCATGAATTACCTCCTACAAAGAAGCCGGAATGTTCCGACCGGGCATGTAATGGTGCACATCTTCTTTCTGTGCCACAACTTCGTTTACATCATTTATACTAGCTATTTCTACTAGTGCCTTCTCCGGTAACAATAGCGCACAACTGCGTAAAAAAGCGCGCTTGCCCCGTTGATTGTTGAACCAGTTGTCTTTGCGGCGGAGTTCTTCGATGCTGGTGAGACGCCGACCTTTGCTTTCTTGGCCGGGATAGATCAGAGTTTCCCCCGGGAAACTGAGTAAACGGTGGGTAATGCTGTGATACAGGGTTTGCAGATCGTTTTGGTTGGTACAGGGCGCGGCGCCCGTGGCCAGCAAGGTTATCCCGGTGAACAAGCGATCCTCCCACCAGTAGGTGACAGCGCAGGGACTGAGCCCAGGGGTGTGCAGAACCCGCAGACTTTCTTCTCCGAAGTATAGGACATCGCCGTGACGCAGGCGCAAGTCGATGTGTTCATCGGCCGTGCTTTCATGGGCAACGATCCGGGCGCCGCTATGTTCTTTCAGGACGGTGGCGGCGGTGATATGCGCGGGTTCATGGTGGGTCTGCAAAATGTAGCGCAGATTCAGGCCGCGCTCCGCCATGAATGCCTCAAGAGTGTCAACATGCGCAGGCATGGGGTCGATGATGACGGCCTCGCGCGTAACGGGGTCGCCCAGCAGATAGCTCAGGTGGCCGCCTTTGGGGGTGCATAGTTGTCTGAATATCATGTCGCCCGTCCCTGTCGAATGTATGGACATCAGATCATTAGCAATCGCTGTACCATTATTTTATGTTGTGTTGCAGACAGGGCATTTTTTTATAATGCAATAACAAACAAAATGTTATATTTTTCTTTGGAGATTTTTCAGCGCCGCCCTGGCTCGAGAGCTGTCTGGACTTCGGTATGACTGTCAAAAATGACATATACGAATTGGCAGATGCTGCTATAATTGGCATACGCGAGGGGGGTGCGCTCATTATGCGGATAGCGGGTCCGGCGTGTGGTGTGCAATGAGGGAGGGGGCATGACGGATTTACTCAAGCAGTTACGACCGGAAATGACATCGCTGTTAGACTGTTTTAGCACTCCGGCGGTATTGCTTTGCGCAGATTACACGGTCCTTGCCGCCAATCAGGCCTACCGGCGGGTCTTCGGTGATGGCAAGCCCTTACAGGGGCGGCTCTGTTACGAGATCATGGCGGAGGCCGGCTACACGTGTCGTCAGGGGGGTAACCACTGCCCCCTCGACGTGTGTCAGCGTTCTGGTACCGACCAGCATGTGGTGCATGGCAGTACCTCCGGAAACGCCCAAATTGATCTGTACCCCATCCGCAACGATAACGCTGAGGTCGTGTATTTTCTCGAACTTTTGGTCCTCATGCCGCAGTCGGCTGTGCAATCCGCCCCAGTCATGGTCGGCAACTCCTCCGCCTGGCGGGACGTTACCACGCTTATCCGACGGGCGGCCCCCAGTGAGGCTGCCGTATTGCTGCTCGGGGAGTCCGGGACGGGTAAGGAGCTGGCTGCCGCGGCCGTGCATCAGGCTAGCCGTGTTCGCAACGGGCCTTTTGTGGCGGTGGATTGCTCGGGATTGCCCGAAACCCTCTTTGAGAGTGAGCTCTTCGGCTATGAGAAAGGGGCATTTACTGGCGCGCATTCGCGCAAAATTGGTTTGGTAGAAGCGGCTAATAGTGGCACCCTTTTTCTGGATGAAGTCGGCGATATTCCCCTCAGCTTGCAGGTAAAACTCCTGCGCCTGCTGGAAACGGGCCATTTCCGGCGAGTGGGGGGCGTGGAGCCGATTCGCTCGCAGTTCCGCCTGGTCTCGGCTACCCACCGCCCATTGGAGAGAATGGTCGCGGAGGATCGGTTCCGGCAGGATCTGTATTATCGTTTGAATACCTTTCCTATCATGTTGCCTGCGTTACGTGAGCGCCTGGAGGATATACCGCCGCTGGCGGAAGCCATTTTGCAGCGATTGCCGGTGGCCAAGGGCCTGCATCTTCATGCGGACGCGCTGGATCTGCTGCGATGCTATGATTATCCTGGTAATATTCGTGAATTGCGCAATATTCTTGAGCGTGCCGCACTGTTGGCTGATGATGTCTGGATTCTCCCCGAGCACCTGCCCGCAAACCTTCAGCGTCTGCCAGAGCAGAAACTCAGCCTGGCAAACGCTGAGTCTGCCAGGCAGTCCTCCGTACCAGGCGTTGAAGAAATTATTCCGCTGGCGGAACTGGAAGAGCAATATCTGCGCTGGGCGCGGGGAAGTCACGGCGGGGATCGCCGCAGCCTGGCGCAGCGTCTGGGCGTAAGCGAACGTACCTTATATCGTAAGTTAGATGCACTGCGGAGTAATAACGAGCATGCCGTTGATTCATGATCTCTGGCCGGAGGGGCTGCTGACGCGCCCCGGTCGTGACGTGGACGCCCCTTGCGTTGTGCTCCTGCATGGCCTTGGAGCCTCTATGGAAGACCTCGTAGGGGTGGCGGATTTTGTAGACCCGG
Source organism: Acidithiobacillus sp. (assembly GCA_027445725.1). The sequence continues at coordinate 728 of DAIAVG010000203.1, read as the reverse complement.
AAGGTCGCTTCCGCTGGATATTTCCCAATGCGCCGGTGCGCCCGGTGCGCATCAACGGGGGCAGACCGGTGCGGGCCTGGTATGACATTTATGGTCTCGACAGTCATTCCGCAGAAGATGTGGAAGGATTACAAGGCATGGCCAGGCGACTCAGCGCACTGCTGGATCATGAGGCTGGTAAGGGATCGTCCATCATTCTCGGTGGATTTTCGCAGGGCGGCGCCATGTCGCTCTACACCGCGTTGCATGTCAGTTACGCGACCAAGGCGGTGCTTGCCCTCAGTGCCTACCTGCCGTCGCGCACCCATCTGCCAGCCGCCACGGCCAAGTCACCGCCGATATTCTGGGCGCACGGGAAACAGGATGCCGTTTTGCCCTTTTCTTATATGGAGATTGCCCAGCAGATTATGGAGCCATTGGGTTATGCGGTAAGCACACACCACTACCCCATGGACCACACGCTTTGTGAAGACGAACTGCTGGATTTGCGCGCCTTTCTATATACCCTCGGTTAATCTGTCGCCCCAAAAATCTGCTCCTCCAGACCCCACCGTGCCGCTAGCGTTTCGGTGGCGTTCACCAGCTCCTCCGCGCGCGAGGGGTGGTTGACGCGGGTTTCGACAATCTTACGCAGGGCCTCATCGCGGCTGCCACTGCTCGCGAGCAGATGAATCAGTTCGCCAGCATCGCGGCCGACGATTTCACCGCCGAGCAATTCGCCGCTATCC
>DAIAVG010000202.1 GCA_027445725.1 Acidithiobacillus sp. | reverse complement strand
CGAACATCATGGCAGTCTGGAACTGCGTTTCTTCGATCAGGATTTTTTTGCCGGTGGCGAATATCGGCATCTGGCGGATTATGCGCGGCAGATCGAGGGCAAAATCGGCGTGGGAGCGCGTATGGAAAGGGGCGAACGAGGGCTTGCCGTCAGCCGTTTCCGCACCGCCATGGACTGGCTTCTGGCGGACGCCCGCCGTGGCGTCGAGATTCAGCGCTACAAGGGACTCGGTGAAATGAATCCGGAACAGCTCTGGGAAACCACCATGAATGCCGCAAACCGCCGTCTGGTGCGGGTGGATGTGGAAGACGCCATCGCCGCTGACGAAGTCTTTTCCATGCTCATGGGCGACGCGGTGGAGCCGCGCCGGCGCTTTATCGAGGAGAATGCGCGTTTTGTATCCCGACTCGATATCTGACGGGATGACGGGCTGAATTGCACGCGAGGCGTTGACAAAAAGGACTACCTTGGCAATGATCATCAGTGCTCTGGATTGCGGGGACAATCGATTTTGAAAGGCGCCCTGAAAATTCCTGCCTTTCTCACCCGTCCCATCACCATACCCCCCCATCGGTGGACTATATTTTTGGCCTTTTGGGGCGTGGCCGTGGGGGTGTTCGTTTTTTCCGGATGGTATGCTTGGTTTTCTTGGCATCGTTATGAACAGGACAGCCAGCATCATCTGATGCTGGAATCCGACATGGTCGCGCAAACCACTCAGCGGCTGCTGGACGGTCATGCCTCTGGGCTCCGGTTTTTGGGGGTGCAATTACAGCGGGCAGATGCGCTGCATCACCCCCGCCACGCCCGGACACTCCTGCTGGATTACCAGAAGGCCACTTCGGGGGTCGCCGGCGCGAATCTCATAGCACCGGGTGGACAGGTCGTTGCCTCCACGACCGTACCGGTGGGGAAGCCGCTCCCGGATTTTCGTAATGATCCGGCCATCTGGCCTGGTTTTCAGAAAGCCTTACAGACACATGGCATGTGGGTCTACCACCCGCTCCGGGAACCATTGCTAGGTCACTGGGTCATCCGTCTAAGTCATACGGTGTTTTCCCCAGCGGGCAAGCCCTTGTTCGTCGTGACCACCCCATTGCGCCTTGGCGACATCGAAGACTTCCTGAGCCATCTGCCCTTGCGCACGGGAACGGCTGTCGGCTTGATCCGGAATGACTTTTATATCGAAGGGCGCTGGCCCATACCCTTGGGTGATCTCGCCGGGATGCTTTCCCACCCGCCACCCACGGGAGCCCTGCGGCACGCCCTGGAGAGCAACCCCTGGGCGCAACGGGGACATTATGCAGGCTTCGTTACGGTGGGACAGACCTATCGGGTTGGGGCCTTTACACGTCTGAGTCATTATCCATTGACTGCTTTCATTTCTATCCCCAGGAGTTGGTGGCTGGCCGCCTGGTGGCGGCGGCAGGTCGAATTTCCTCTGCTCTTTCTGATCATCATGTTGGGGTCAGGCCTGGCCGCTTATAGACGAATCGTCTTCCTGGATCGCCGATGGAGCGAGCAACGTGAGGCGTTCGAGCGAACCCTGACCACTCAGGCCACCCACGATATTCTGACCGGTTTGCCCAATCGCGAAGCCCTGAGGCTGGTATTTGACCAGGCTTTAGCCCGTGCTGAACGCCAGGAGCTGCTCCTGGCGGCGGGTTTTCTCGACCTGGATGCCTTTAAGCTGGTCAATGACCGGTATGGCCATGCCGCCGGAGACGACCTGCTGAAAGAAATGGCCCGCCGCCTGCAAGGCGCTGTGCGCCGGACGGATACCGTGGCGCGTCTGGGTGGTGATGAGTTTGTGCTATTACTGGAAGGCCTGCGCGGTGTGGATCAACTGGATCAGGTCCTGGCCCGTCTTCAGACTGCGATCGCGCAACCCTTCCTGATCCAGGGGAAAGAGATTGGCCTCCAGGCGAGCCTGGGACTGACCATCTATCCTTTTGACGAGGCGACGGATGCCGATTTCCTTCTGCGGCACGCCGATCAGGCCATGTATGCGGCCAAGGCCCGTCCTGAGCGAGGGCGCGAAGGGTGGGTGCAGCTCTACCACCCGGATCTCGGCACCATCACCATGGGCGATGAAATATTGCGCCAGGATTTTCTACAGGCTTTGGTCGCCGGAGCGGTGACGCTACGTTACCAGCCTGTGGTGGCCCTGACGACGGGCCGGGTGGCGGGCATCGAGGCCTTGGCCCGCTGGCACCGGGAGGGCCGGGAGATTTCCCCAGACCAGTTTCTCCCCTCCCTTGGCACGCAGGAGCGCTATGCGCTGGGGCGTTTCGTCCTACAGACGGGGCTGCGGCAACTGACACAATGGCGGGAAACCGGACTGGACCTCTTTCTCAGCGTCAACGTCACCCCGGAAGAGCTCGATCAGTCCGGATTTGCGGATACCGTCCTGAGCACACTGGGCAATTATCCAAGAATACCCCCTGAAGCCTTGATACTGGAGGTACTGGAAATTGGGGAAATCCTCGAACAGGAGCTCGCACTGGAACATCTGCAACGCCTGCGCAATGCGGGCGTGAAGATTGCGCTGGATGACGTGGGGAGCGCGTATGCCTCGCTCCTGCGGCTCAAAAACCTGCCCATTGACGAGATCAAAATCGATCAGGGCTTCGTCCGCGAGTTGTTGAACAAACCCCAGGACCTGATCTTTGTCGAGAGTCTCATCAACTTGGGTATGGGCATGAATGTCATCATCACGGTGGAAGGGGTGGAAACCGAAGAGCACATCGCCCTGCTGCGCGAGATGGAGGTCGACTATCTCCAGGGATATGCCATCGCCAGGCCGCTGGAAGCGGAGGCTGTCGCCGATTTTGTGCGCACGTTTGTCCTCGGTACGGGGGATGCGGACACGCCGCTGCTGGCTCTGTACCAGCATCTGGGATGGGTGCATGCGGCGGAAGAGTCCGCGATGAATCATGGGGGTTACGAGCATGGGGATCTGGCTGCCTGTCCGATCACCGCCTGGCTGCACGCCCACGCGCCGAAACTGCCCGGAGTAGAAGCCTTGCTGGCCGAGCATGAAGCGGTGCATACCCTGGGGCGGGAAATCCTTCAGGTACGGCAAAGCGGAACGCGCGAGGAACTGCACCGGCTACTCGGGCAACTGCATGAGCATAGCCACCGATTTCAGGAAGGGCTGGGGCGGGCGGTGAGGGCCATGCGGGACAACGCGGCGGCCTCCTGATCAAAGCGCAGGGATATGGGCCGGTGGATGATATTTCCTCCGGCCATCCTGAAAAGATGACAGAATCCCATATTGCCAGCAGAATATGACAGTTTCACGAATGCTGTCGCAGCGCAGTCGTTGGTATGACTCGGGAGATCATGGTGCTTAATTTACTAAACTTTGAATATAAAGAACTTTTTACTTCTGAAGGGCTCGCGCGGCTGGATGGGGAATTTCTTCGTGTCCTGGCGGAAAAAGACCAGACCCTGGTGGAAGACCTGCAGGTATATCGTGCCGCCGGAGCGCGGCCTGCGGATAAAGCCCAGAGCGAGTTTCTGCTGCGGCTTGCGCCGCACCTGGAACGATTTGTCGCGCAGCTCT
>DAIAVG010000201.1 GCA_027445725.1 Acidithiobacillus sp. | reverse complement strand
GTTCGAAAAGCAGTGTGGTCAACCCGGCCGTTCCCGGGAAGGTCTATAATCTGCTACCAGATGGAGCTTTTGGCTCACCTGAAAATGGCGGAACACCGGACAGCTTCACCGTGTTGAACCAGTATCAGAACTCCAAGGGGTATATGGTGGTAGGGCTGACCCAGGACGCGAAGATCGGTGGCGAGATCGTCACTGGCAACGCCATTTCTGCAGCGAATGTCATGTTGCAGAACACGGCCGTGATGACGCCATTTACCACGGTTTTCATCTGGCTGCAGTCGGAGATCAAGAGCAATTCGGTTTGCACCAAGGTAACCTCTCCGATGACCGAGGTGACGTTTGGTGGCGACGTCGTCAGCCGTTCTTATCGGTATGACGCCGAGACCGGCATGTTCCTGACCGCCTGACGGTTTATGGTAGGGAGGCCCGGCATTGTTCCGGGCCTTTTGTGATCTTTTCCGCTCATGCTGCCTGCTGCGACCCATCCGATGTTCCCATTTCAGACGACTCAAGGCGCATCTCTCTCAGCTTCCTGAGAACACTGTCATCATCCCGAACGGGGCGGAACACATTTTTTTGATCGACGCGCGCCAAGCTGAATAGTGCGTGCTGTGACCAATCATGACTTACAGGTTTCCCCACATCAGATGCAAGCCAAGCATCCAATGTGCGAGGAACGGCCACTATCACTTGCGCTTGTTCCTGAAGATGTTGAGAACGCAAAAGCCCAAAATTGATTTTGCTTGATCGATCGGAATAAATCACCTCAATTTGAGTGCCGTCCGATTTTTCAGGATCAATGCCCATGATGAGCATTGGCTGTCGAATGACAAATACAGGCAGCAATCGAATCGCGCGCGTTTGCAATGCCCAAAGCCAAGCCAGGTGAATCATGGGATATCTGGCAGACATGGTAATTACTACGATTGATTTTTCTATTCGGTTCGCATGCACCCCCAGGGTAATACCGGCATCGAAAGTGACACCCGGATCTGTATTTTTCCAGGGCCATGAGGATTTGCCAATAGCACTCAACCCTGGGCAAGTACTATGTGTAATCCCCAAAAACTCTTCTCGTGAGAAGCCTGCCAAAGGGTCCATACGCTCAGATGCGAAATCGGAAAACTCCGAGAAGGCATTACGATGATGCCGGTGCAATAGTAGCGCGGTTTCCATGTCGATCCGCTCTTCTTCTTCCTGGAAGATGAACGTGCGTTGTGCGGGAAGGAGCATCGGATTCCTCGCAAATCGCTCCATGCATCCGGGGCCATCACTCATCACCCACCCCAATGGCGGTTTAGATGTCTTTAGACTACCCACGACGAAACCCCCGCTGGCTGATTTCATGGTCTACTTCCGAGAAAAATACGGCCGCAACAGTCAAGTAATCACAGGGCGAATAACTTTCGCACGTCCCACATGCATGCCGATGACAGTTCCCATAAGCTTTCTGATGGTAGTCGTCATGCGCCGTATCGTAACCTAAAAAACGATTTACTTTACGGCTGTCACATGCACCGTAAAGAATCAGTGACAGCGCATATTTTGTTACCTCGCTATCGACCTCAGCATCTAAACATACTACTACGCGCCCCTCGGGAATCCTTTTGTGTGTCGATTTCGTTGCTGGATAAACACGTTCACATATTGCAAGCTGCAAACCCGATTCGCATCGGCACCCATCAGAGTCCATGAATATACCAACCAAGATTAAACGCGGCGATCTCAAGTATAGTCATTACGCCGCTCTCCAGCAATGTGGCACCCGACTTGCCGCCGCCGTGGCCGCACCAGCATGCCCGACAGATGTTCCACGGTCCAGGAAGGTGCACCCGCACGGTACGACACGACGCTCACCAAAAGCGTGTTAATAAACGCCTTATTGCCCCCGTCACTCCGCCAGCAATGCGGTCTTGACCGTGGGATACTCTGCCGAATACAGCACCCCGGAGAGCCACCATGCCCAAAACCCGCTCCACCAAACTGAAAAAAGCCGTCGCCGCTGCCATTCTCGTCGGCATGGGTGTCGCCATGCCCCTTGAGCAGGCTTGGGCCGTCACCGCCGGCATGAACTGGCAGACCCAGCAGACTTTTCACATATCGGAATCCACCCAGGAACTTTACAAGACCCTCGACAACGATAAGCTGTACGTCGATAACAACCTGGGCGGCGCGGTGGCGGTCGTCAAGCTGACCGCCAGTCAGGTAGCCACATTGGTCCGGGGCGGCAACACCTTCGACATGCCGTGGAACAGCCCGATCGTGTTCGCCAACTACGACCCGGCCACCTACACCGGCACCATCTTCGTCGTGCGCCTGCTCAAGATGCCCGGCGGCGCGGGACTGATCGAAATGGCGCAGTTCACGCCCGCCATGGGACAGGTGTTCGCGCAGGATTTCGAGAGCACCAATCCTTTCTGGCAGTTCATTCCCGGACAGAACGGCAACGGCGCAGGCCCAAACGCGGGTTCCTTTGTCTCCACCTCCCCTGCCGCTTTCGACACGGCGGTTGGCCTGGTGATGCAGCACGTCCAGTCCGGCATCGGCTGGATTGCCGCGGCCAACACCACGAGCCACATGAGCACTTCCAGCAGCAGCAGTCTCTTCACCGCCACCGTGACCCACAAGGAAACCGCGAACACGGCTCCCGTCTGGACCGCCGTGCTGCCAGAAGGCGCGGCTCCTGGCTCACAGTCGGGCTACCTCCTGCCGGTGCCGAGTTCCGCCATGGGCTCCCAACAGCAGGCCGTCGATGCCCTGCAACTCGACAAGAACGCCCACACCGTCGGCGGACTCACCCCGGCCGTCGCCCAAATGAGCGGCATGTACCTGGGCCAGCTTGAAGTCAACGGCGGATATGTCTATGTCCCCGCCGGCGCCGGGGCGACCTTGCCTACCGCCGCTTTTCAGAGCTTTTTGCATTCCACGACCAAGAGCGGGTTCACGGGGTTGTTCTTTGATATCATCATGGCGGTAATTGCGGTCGTGGCTTCAGTAGTAACATTCGGGGCGGCGATACCTGGGGTCATGGCTGCTGCGGCAGGTTTTCTTACTGGCATGGTCTATGATGTTGTCGCAAATGGTGGGCCAGGGTTCACCAGCATTCAAGAGCATCTAGTGGGTGGCAACTGCGCCGGAAACACCCAAAAATGTTTGACAGGGCCGCCTGTCACCATGAACGCGGCCTATACCGCCGCACAGGCTTTCAATGGCTACCAGGAAGGTTATGTGAACCAGGACACCAATCCCACGCAGCAATCCAGTCAGTGGGACTACAATCCACAATCTGCCGCCGCCGTAGAGCAGGCTCCACAGAATGTACCGGGCGGATTTGGGCAGGGCTATAACGCTACTACCCTCACGCCAGCACAAGCGCAGAAAGGCGAAACGCTGACACAAATGGCAAACCAGACCCAGAAAACCGGAAGCGGGTATATCAATTTCGGAAGTAATACAGGTGGTATAACCGGGGCTGGCATCCCATAGCACAAAGGCGACGATATGCCTCGTCGCCTTTGTTTTTGTTGATATTCACTTAGCCATTTGTGTGACTGTCACCTGCTACCATCAACGCATGAATGAATT
>DAIAVG010000200.1 GCA_027445725.1 Acidithiobacillus sp. | reverse complement strand
GGGAAAGCTTACAAAAAGTTGCGGAGATGTGGGGCTGTGCTATATCTAAACACACGGTTCACCCCGACCACCGCGCCCTACAGGAGCCTTGCATGTCCATTTTCAAGCACGCCGCCAACATTCTGGAAGCCAAAGTCAACAAACTGCTCAGCCGGGCCGAAGACCCCGCCGAAACCCTGGACCTCTCCTACGAAAAGATGCTGACCAGCCTGCAAGAGGCCAAGCGCCACCTTGCCGACGTGGTCACCGAGCGGGTATCCCTGGAAAATCAGATCGCGCAGGCGCAAAAGCTCGCCGCCAGGGCGGAAGAGGATGCCCGCATGGCCCTCAATGCCAACCGCGAAGACCTGGCACGCGGTGCGCTGACGGAAAAGCAGGCCGAAGCGCAGAAAATCACGGCGCTGCAAGAGGCCCACGACACCGTCGCCGTCCAAGCCCAGAAGCTTATGGATTATGAGCACGCACTCCAAGAGCGCATTGAGCAGTTCCGCACCCAGAAAGAAGTGATGAAAAGCCAGATGGCGGCGGCGCAGGCGCAAGTGAAAGTCACCGAATCCCTCACCGGGTTGGGTCACGGTTTGGATGACGCCGGAGATGCGTTGCGCCGGGTGCAGGACCGCACCGCACACGAGCAGGCCAAGGCCCAGGCCATGGACGGCCTGCTGGAGTCAGGCATCATTAACGACCCCTTGGACCATCGCACCCAGACGGAGCGGGAAATGGACAAACTCCGCGCCACCAGCGGTGTCGACGACGACCTCACCCGCCTCAAGGCCGAACTGGCGGCGAAGCAGGACTGACATGCCCGAAGTCCAGAACGCCCTCATCCATCGGATTCTGGTTGGAAGGGCATTGGTGATATTGGTCGCCATTATCTGGAACCTCACCACTATCCCGGTTGCATCCGGAGACCCTATTTACCGATGGGTCTCGCCAAATGGCGTGGTGAGCTATGGAGACCGACCGCCCCGTGGAGCACAGAAGATTCAAGCCATTCCCCCGATACCTCCTGCTCCGCAGCCGACGGCGATTGCGCCAACAAAGTCTGGTCCGACTGCGAAAGAGGAAACCCCGTCAGGGGCATCCAAGGCACAGGCGGCCATTGCCCGCCTGAACCTGCTGGCCGCCATTAATAACTATCAGAACAGCCTGCAGACCGCGCACACCCCGCCGCCACAGAATGTCTACCTACCTGGTTTTGTCGGACCTTATTTTCCTTATGGCCCGCACCGATTTCGCGAAAGACACCCGCAGCATTACCACCGCCGACAGGCGACTCCTCCATCACGACGGCCGTCCATGGTGCTGTTGCCACCCCCAGCACCGCCCTCCGCCTACTCTTCGCCCGTGCTTATACCTTAATGGCCATTGCCGTACATTTTTATTTATTCAGGAAAGTTGACCGACTCTTTCACGGTTTTCATTCAGAATCTTGTTGCCGTGTTTCCATAGGTAATAGATCACAATGACCCCCATAGGAATCAACAGGCTGGCAATAAAAGAAGCGAATAAAGTGATCACTTTTAAGTAACGCCCCCGGCGTGTGCGCGCAGTGGTTATGGCGAGAACAACGTTTCTTATTTCTTTGCCATCCGAATTCTCTACGCTCATTATAAGTTCCCCTACCATTCAACGATTGATGTACGCTCGAGCCGCAACAGGTGCTCGCCGCTGTCGAGTGAATTTCGACAACGAACGGACTAACTGTTTTTATCCATAATGGTGGGGACGGCGGGATTCGAACCCGCGACCCACGGCTTAAAAGGCCGCTGCTCTACCGACTGAGCTACATCCCCCAAGGCAGGCCCTGGCGAGACAACCGCCAGGGCTGCGTATTATCGGGTGCAGGCGGGGACGGGTCAAGGCACAATCGCTACAGCGCCGACACTATCGCCCGAATAATGGTCGAAGACATACGCATAGGCGTGGGCGAACTTATCGTCACGCACCGCCCTCAGGAATCAGGGCGCGCCGTGAAGTGAACCGGACTGCTCAAACGTGCTTGTCCGTGTCCAGCGCGAAATGCCCAGAGAACTCCGCGTGGTCAAGGACGTGACCGAGCGGATGGAATTCACGGGCGCGAGGGTCCGCAGCGGGGGGCGGTCCGAGTTGGTCGCTGTCCCGACCTCCCTTGCGCAGCCTTCCCTTCACCGATTCCCAGTTGGCGCCTTCGGCGAACCCGAGGGTGGGCAGGTCGGTCGCCATCAGGATAAAGTCGTAGTGTTGAAGCTGATGGTTGGCGTCTACCTCCGGCGGGCGGTAGGCCATCGTCCCGAAGTCATTGCGCCCCAGCCTGGCGCCATCGGGCAACGGGCCGTCTTCGTGGATACCTTCAGCGGCAGGCGGCAGGTCGTAGACCAGCCACTGGACCTTGCGCCCCGGTCCCGCCTCGCGGTGCTCCATGAGCAGGATCAGGCTTTTGGTGTCGGGTGGCAGATGCTGCCAGAAAATGGGTGGGGTGCGCCCGTCGCCCGGTTGGGTGAAACGTCTGGCGATCCAGTCGTCAGGATCGATGCCGGTGCTGAATACTTTCATCTCTGCCATGGTGGCCTCCTCACAAGCGTGCGGGCGGTTGGCCGAGTGCTGCGGTCGTCTCCGATACGGCCGAGCCCGCGGAAATATCCCATTACCGCCTAAGGATAGCAAATAGTCGGTGGTGTCGACGGATGCGTTGCGTGGCGATCCTTATGAGGGAGACCCCTTAGAAGCTCGGGCTTTCCTCCAACGCCAACTGATCGTCGAGGGTCTCGCGGCGGCGGATGAGGCGGTGCTGGTGGCCGCTGATGAGCACTTCGGGGGGACGGGGGCGGCTGTTGTAGTTGCTGCTCATGGCGAAGCCGTAGGCCCCGGCGCTCATGACGGCGAGCAGGTCACCGGCCTTGGCCGCTACCGGGCGATCCTTGGCGAGGAAGTCACCACTTTCACAGACCGGGCCGACGACATCCATGGCTTGTCCTGTTTCGGCGCTTTGATGCAGGGGCAGGATGTCATGCCAGGCCCCGTAAAGCGCGGGGCGCAGCAGGTCATTCATGGCCGCATCCACCACGCAGAACTGCTTGCTGCCGTTGTCCTTGAGGTATTCCACCTTGGTCAGCAGCACGCCGGCGTTGCCCGCCAGCGCCCGGCCCAGTTCCACTACCCGCCATACCGCTACGCCTTGCAAAGCCTGATCCAGCGTCCAGGCGTAGTCGGCGGGGCTGGGCGGGGTTTCGTCGTGGTAGCGAATGCCCACACCGCCGCCCAGATCCAGATGCTGGAGGGCAATCCCATGGGCCGCCAGTTCGTCATATAGCGCGCGTACCCGCACTACCGCCTCACCCAAGGGCGTGAGGTCCAGCAACTGGGAACCGATATGGCAGGCGATACCTTTCAGCTCCAGCGCCGGGTGTTGCGCGGCCTGCAGATAGAGGTGGCGGGCCTGATCCATGGGGATGCCGAACTTGCTCTCTTTCAGCCCCGTGGCGATGTAGCGATGGGTGCCGGGGTCCACGTCGGGGTTGACCCGCAGGGCAACAGGCGCACGTTTGCCCATGTCGGCGGCAATGTCCGCGATACGCCAGAGTTCGGCCGCGGATTCCACATTGAGGCAGAAGATAGCGGCGTT
>DAIAVG010000199.1 GCA_027445725.1 Acidithiobacillus sp. | reverse complement strand
CTTGGTCGCGGAAGGTTTCTCCCGTTCGATGGCAAAGGAACTCTCGGTTTCGTGGAGGTAGGCCCATGACAAAGCCCGATCTGCCGCGGCTGGCTCCAGCGCCCCTAGGAATGCTGTGGCTTGACCTAAAATATCCTGCGCCAAAAGGTCCTCTATGGCCGACGTGCGCTCCACCGTGACACAGTAGTCGGGTGATCCCAGGCCATTGAAGCGCACTCGCCATTTCGGGTTACGGATACCTCGCGTGGTCAGATATCGGCGTGGATCGAAGAGATTGGCGGTCGGGCCCGCGACGTTTGCAGGTGCTTCCAGTATCTTCCCGGTGAAATACTCCCAAAGATAACAGGCTATCCGGATATAAGCGCTGGAAGGGGCATTGCGGATGGCGGTGGTCAGATCTTCTGCCGGAACCCGCGGCAAAGCCTGTGCCAATATCTGCAGATTCGTCCCTTCATGCTTGAGTGCGAAGAGTATATGACTGAGAGGATCCTGGGCTTGGGGAGCCACATGTGCGGGTACCAGCAAAGCATTAGATGCTATGGTAACTCGTGTCACTGGGGCAATACGGGCAGGTCGCTGCGGCTCGAAGGCTGGAAGGCCCAGTGCCTGATGCAGGTAGGCATATCCGAGAGGCGTCATTTTTTCTTACCTGATCAAATATTTTCTTAATTATAGAAGATTTCGTAAAGATTTTATTAACAATAATGGGTCACAACTGCGGTACCCCCAGTCAGCGGTTCGCTGCGTTTTTCAGAACCTCCGCCGCCCACTGATTGATACTTTTCCCGGACGCTTGAGCGGCGACGAGCACCGCGCTATGGACTTTCGGCGGCACCCGGAGCATGAGGTTTCCGGAGGCGGGTTTTTCTGGCGGAATGCCCTGGGCTGCGCAATCTTCCAGATAATCATCCACTGCGGCGGTGAATTGGGCGCGCAGTTCAGCGACCATTTCTCCGTGAAAACTGATGATGGGGCGTACCCCGAGCACGCGCCCTACAAAAATGCCGTCGCGTTCGTCGAAATCGATTCGGGCCGTATATCCCTTGTACGACATGGTATTCATGGTTCCACTCCCACACGCTCCCAAAGTTCCCTCGCTTCCTCCACCTGGTACTTTTTTGCCTCTTTCCCGTGATGCGGACGATGACATCGCCATTGCTCGCCTTTCAAGGTGATTTTGATCCGCGAGCCTTCGCGTTCCAGGACCTCGCCGCCGAGTGCAAGGATGAGCGCTTCGATATCGGCAAATATGCCGGGCGATTGAGCAGATGGACTTCATCGCGGGTTACGCTGTGTGGAGGCGATTATTATCTGACTTCTTCCCCGTCGTTTTGCGAGGAGGAGCGCCTGGTCCGCAGCACGCAGCAGTGCCTCTGGATTCTCCATGTCAGGTTGCATTTGTGCTACCCCCGCGCTGAGCGTGATGAGCGGGAAATCGCCTTGCATCTGAGCGGCCTCCTGGCATAGTCGTTCAGCGTACAACGAAGCTTTCAACTCATCGCTTTGCGGGCAAAGAATGAGAAATTCTTCGCCGCCCACACGGGCGACCAGATCGCCGCTCCGAGAATTTTCCAGGAGCAGGCCACCTAATGCTTGTAATACACGATCACCCACATCATGGCCGTGCTCATCATTCACCTGTTTGAAATAGTCAATGTCCAGCATAATACAGCTTAACGGATGTTGATGACGTATGGCATGTCGCCAGTTTTCGCTGAGAAACTCCTGGGCACCCCGCCGATTAGCCAGTCCAGTGAGTACATCTTTGCTCGCAAGAGCTTGTAGGGAGTGATTTTGGTGCGTGAGATCCGTACAGGAGTTCTCCAGTCGTGCCATAAAAGTGACCATTTGTGCAGCAATGGCCAGCTTGGCAACGAGCATATTGCCAGAAGGTGGCTTGCTGATAATGTCATTGGCACCAGCTTCGAGTGCCTCAGCAGTACAGTCACCATTGTGTGTGTCGGCAAGGACCAACAGGTATACGCGGGGCCCAAATTCTCTTCGCCATCTCACGCAGAGTTCGGCACCAGTTATTCCTAACATATCCCAGTCTAAAATAATAATACGCGGCGCTTTTTGATATAGCAGAACGATCGCATCATCGGCACTGTCAGCTTGAATGACGTTGTACCCTTCAGGTTTCAGTGTTTGCTGCAACAGATCCAAGTCTCTGGTCTGATTAGCCACCAGTAATATGGGTCCGGGAACAGAAGGCTGGGGATTTAGTCGACCGGTGATAAGTGTTTCGCGTAAAACTTCCAGCTTTTGGAGTAAGTCAGGCGAGACGGTTTGATCAAAAATGCCAGCTATCTCCTCCCATTCGGCAATAATTTCACTGATCATTCTTTCAAATCGCGCGTCAGAAAACCACCAGCTTTTTGCTGCGCTTTGAAGCAGCGTGATGGATTGGGCGGAAGCACCTGTGAGCACCCAACTGGCAATATTCCGCCCGTCCTCGACGATGGCCCGCAGAGTACGCAAACGGCGTGCGCGCTCTACGCCACTCCTTGCATCCGCAATATTTCGGCGGGATTCCAATGCCAACACGATATTTTCCGGGACTCGCCAGTGGCGCAGCAGGGCGGCGCTGAGCTGGCGGTGGTCAAATCCAAAGCGTACCTTTTCCTGATCCAACAACGCCGCAGTGGGCAGGTTCTGGGATGCCAGCGCAGCAGCCTCGGCCGGAGCAGTACAGGCCATAAATAGGCTGCCGATTTCGCAAAGTAAACCGACCGTAAACACATCTGCAGCAGGCCATTCGTCGGTGCGGGCAGCCAATGCGTGCATGGCGATGGCGCGCAGCAGACTGCCTGCCCAGAATCCGCGCAAATCAAAATTGGGCGGTGTAGAAAACGTTTTGCTGGCCAGTGTGAGCCCGAGTGCGAGCGGTACTACCACTTTGAGACCAATGCGCATGAGCGCTTCTTCAATGGCCATGACGCGCCGAGATTTGCCATATAGGGCTGAGTTGGCAATTTTAATGATTTTGGCCGTAAGGACAGGATCGACGCGTATCAGCTTTGCGGCATCGGCAATCCCGGCATCATCCTGCTGTAAAAGCTCTGTGAGCGCCAGAGTGCTCTGCGATGGTGAAGGACATCCACCTTTATCAAGCCGCTGTAGTAGTGCCTCAATCTGCATGGAATGACGCTTCAGCAAATTCGTAGGACCTATCATAACGAACTGTGGTACCAATAAACAAGGAAGTTTGTGGTGGTATCTGGGCGGCAGGAATCAACGAGCTGGCGCCTTCCCGCGGCTTGTCAGTAGCCCGGCTGGTGCTGTGCCCAGCGCACGGTTGGCAACTGACTGAGGAGGTCCGGATTTTGCCAGCCCGGCTGGCGATGTTCGATGAGCACATCGGTGGTGATGCCGCCGCGCACATACCAGCGACCCAGCAGGCGCAGATAGCGTGGGTTGATCAGACCGATCAGATCGTCGGCGATGCGGTTGGTCATGGCCTCGTGAAAGGCGCCCGCGTCGCGAAAGCTCCAGAGGTACAGCTTGAGGGATTTCAGCTCGATATTGTGTTGATCCGGAATGAAATCCAGCACAAAGCGCGCAAAGTCGGGTTGCCCGGTTAGGGGGCAGAGGCAGGTGAATTCGGGAGATC
>DAIAVG010000198.1 GCA_027445725.1 Acidithiobacillus sp. | reverse complement strand
GAAAATATCCATATTTTCGTTGCTGTAATCATCCCTATCCCCCAACTCCATATGGCTTCCTGGTTGTCGACCAGTCCTGCCACCCACCCCTTTCCATGAATGGCCGGTTGGGGTCGGATGATGCCATTTTCTCTCCGCTGCGGAAGGCAGTGGGAGCGGTCATCCAGAAATTGGTGGCCATTACGCAAAACGCTCGGGTGACGTTTACTGGACATAGCCTATCTAACCAGCGCAGCAAGACAACTGCTTCACATCTTTATTGAAAGTCTGTGCCGCGAGTTTCAGTCCCTCGACCATTGTTAGGTACGGGAACAATTGATCGGCCAGTTCCTGCACGGTCATATGGTTGCGGATCGCTAGCGCAGCCGACTGGATCAGTTCGCCCGCCTCCGGAGCGACCGCCTGTACGCCAAGCAGCCGTCCCGTACCGGCTTCGGCCACCAGCTTGATGAAGCCACGGGTATCAAAGTTGGCCAAGGCTCTGGGCACATTGTCAAGGGTGAGGGTACGGCTCTCCGTCTGTATCCCTTGTTGTTGGGCTTTTTCTTCACTGTAGCCTACAGTGGCCACCTGCGGGTCCGTAAAGACCACCGCCGGCATAGCTGAAAGGTCCAGTTCCGCCTCGCCGCCCGTCATATTGATTGCTGCACGGGTTCCCGCCGCCGCCGCGACATAAACGAACTGCGGTTGATCGGTGCAGTCGCCGGCGGCGAAGATACACGGCGCGCTGGTGCGCATCGTCTTGTCGATGACGATGGCTCCGTGTGCGTTGACCTCAACGCCCACCGCCGCAAGGTTCAGGCTATGCGTATTCGGCGCACGGCCAGTGGCGATCAATAGCCGATCGGCGCGCAGATGGCCGTTTCCCGTCGTGAGCAGGAATTGACCATCGTTGTAGTCGGCCCGGTTAGGCTGGGTATGTTCCAGCACATCAATCCCTTCGGCGCGAAAGGCGCTGGTAATCGCCTCACCAATGGCAGGATCCTCATGACTGAGCAGGACGCTGCGCGCCAGGATCGTCACCTTGCTACCGAGCCGGGCGAATGCCTGGGCGAGTTCTACTGCTACTACTGACGCGCCGATCACGACCAACCGTTCGGGGATGGCTTCACTCGCCAGCGCCTCGGTGGAGGTCCAGTAGGGGGTATTGGCAAGACCGGGGAGCGGTGGAATCGCCGGGCTCGCCCCGGTGGCAATCAGGCAGCGGTCAAAATGCAACTCCTGAACACCGCCATCCGTGAGTTCCACGGACAATGTCTGCGCATCCTGGAACCGGGCTTCGCCGTTCATCACGGTGATGGCCGGGGTCTGCGCCAGAATGCCTTCGTACTTGGCATAGCGTAGCTCATCTACGCGACCTTGCTGCTGGGCCAGCAATTTGTCGCGGCGAATAACCGGCTCTTGCGCGGCAATCCCGGCATCAAAGGGACTTGCGCGCCGCAGATGGGCGATGTGCGCGGCCCGGACCAGTATTTTGGAGGGTACGCAACCGACGTTGACGCAGGTGCCACCGATGGTGCCCCGTTCGATCAAGGTCACCCGCGCACCGCGTTCAACCGCTTTAAGCGCCGCGGCCATTGCCGCTCCGCCGCTGCCAATGATGGCGATGTGTGGCTGTCCTGGTTCCGGCAAAGATCGAGCCTGAACTTGCAAAGAATCCTGCTCTACTTTGGCGCCATAGCCCGCCTGGGTTATGGCCGCCAGCAATGCTTCTGTCGGTATGGAAGACTGCAGGAAAACTTCTGCCCGATTCGTGGCCAAAGATACCTGGACGCTGTCGACACCATGGATACCGAGCAGCGCCTTTTCTACACTCTGGGCGCAATGCGCACAGGTCATCCCGGTGATGCGTAGAACGATTTTCTGAGACATGATGGACTCCTTGGTCAGCAGCGGGATGGGTTGTTGTCGCCAGAGGGAACCGCACAGCGTTTATGGGCAGGACGGAACATATCCCAAATGGCGATAATGACCATCATGACCAGCCCGGTATAAAACAGGATGCGCGCCACCTCTGCGGACAGAAAATGTTGTGTCATTCCCTGATCCCCAAGTAGTGCAACGACTGGCCCCACACAGCCCAGCGCTGATCGTTGCCACTGGTGGTGGGCAAACCATCCCAGGCCGTTTGCAAGAAACGCAATCACCAGAAATGCGGGGATGAGTGCATGTACGAAAAGGCCTTCCCAGCGACTGAGAAATCCCAGGCCAACGGCTGCACCGATGCTGGCGAGAGCCGGAAAACACATGGCACAGCTCAAACCGGAAACGACCGTGCCGAGCACCCCGGTCTTGTCGAGAATGCGGGACATCCGGATGTTGTTCACTTTTCCCTCCTTGGCAGAAATGGCCAGATGTGGATACGCAATACTTGTGATCACCTAGCGTATTACCGTAGTCTGGTACGGAGTCAAGGAGGGTTATCCCATGAAGCTTCTGACCATAGGTGCCCTGGCCGCATCTGCCGGTGTGCATGTCGAAACCGTCCGCTTCTATCAGCGGAAGGGCCTACTCCCAGAGCCGGAACGTCTGCCTGGCAGCATCAGGCGCTATGGGCAATCCGATCTGGAGCGACTGCACTTCGTGAAATCGGCGAAAGGACTGGGCTTCAGCTTGGAAGAGATCGGTCAACTATTGAAGCTGGCCGATGGCGCCCATTGCCGTGAGGCGGCAGAATTGGCTTCCAGGCATTTGGCTAGTGTGCACGCCCGCCTGGGTGAACTGCATCGGATAGAGCATGCCCTACAGAAGCAATTGGAGGCATGTGAATCTCAGCAGGGAAATTTCTCCTGTCCGCTCATAGATTCGTTACGGGAACAGATAACGGCACCGTAAATGTTGTCTATCTCTGTCCATAAGACGTTGCGGCCTTTGGTCTAATGCGCATGTTCAATGACGACATGGAGAATGATCGCAGTCCGTTTTTATATGCGCTGCTACCGGTGCGACCATGCCGTGCGGCTTATTCCTGAGCGACAAGTTCAGGTAATATAGGATGGCACCATGTCATCCACCCCGGAATCGTTGAGGAATTACCGTCATGTCACGAATGGTACAGTGCGTAAAACTTGGCCATGAGGCCGAAGGCCTTGATCGTCCGCCTTATCCTGGCGCCCTTGGCGCGCGAATTTATCAGGAAGTCTCCAAGGAGGCCTGGCAGGGCTGGCTGAAACACCAAACCATGCTCATCAACGAATACCGTCTTTCTCCCATCGATCCCAAGTCGCGAACATTTCTGGAAAAACAGATGGAAGCCTATTTCTTTGGCGATGGTGCCCAATCGCCGGAAGGCTACGTGCCGCCGGCACCGCAGGACTCCTGAAGGGCGCCTCCGCAGCGCGCCGCAATTCATTTCGGCTCTGACGTCGTTCTCGGACGACAGGGCCAAGGCACGCCGGAGCATCTGATTATTAGAAAATCGTCATAAAACCGTCATGTTCTGTCGCCGGGAGGTGACGTAATATTGCCTTCGCGATACTCCGCTTCCCCCTGTTTTGGCTGAAAAACATGCACATAGCTATATGGCATGACTTATGCTTATGCCTGATTGCCGTCGAAAGACGGCACCGCTGAATGCGGGAACTGGAACCACCTTTTGAGGAGAGATTACCCAT
>DAIAVG010000197.1 GCA_027445725.1 Acidithiobacillus sp. | reverse complement strand
ATACTTCCACGCCCAGATATCTCTGAGGTAATGAAAACTGGTTTGCCGGTGGCCGATCTGGCTCTGCTGCAGATTGTTGGTTATTCTGTAAATGGCGTTGCTCCTGTGCTTTCTAATGACGGCAGTGCGATCGGGGTTGCTCAAGTTAGTCTGCCCACTGCTTCGTTATATGGTCGCATATTGCACGATATTCCAGGGAGCCGTATCGCCATCCTGATCCATCACGGCGTCACTCCATCGAATAAGTTTCAGGGCAAAGCGGTAGGAGACAATATTTTCAGCTATGTCAGTTCTCCAGACTTTCAGGAATATATTGCCAAGCATCCCAATGTGTTACATGCGAACTACACTGGCATCGCCATGTTTAAGAATGGTGAGTTTTACCATCTCTTCGTGATCCCTCTGACGGGATATGATAAAAAACCTCTTGGTCTCGCTGTATTTGGTTACAACGTAACAAACACGCTACGCATCGCAGCGATTACGCTCGGTGCATCTTTGATCTTGAGTGCTTTAGTATTTCTCTTGATCGGACTCAATCTGAAACACTTTGTCGAGCGGCGTATTCTTGCCCCAGTAGTGGTATTGGCGAAGCGGCTGCGGGCCATTTCTCTGGGGGAGCGATTGGAGCAACCGGTAGAACAGACGGAAACGAATGAGATCGGCATTCTCCAAACAGCGGCCGAGCGACTGCGCAAGACCTTGCTCAACATGCTGAGCCATATTAAAAAACCGGATTAGCACAATTGTTCCTCCTCATCCTGCAGGAGCATGGCGAGAGCTTGGTAATAGGCCAACTGGCTATCGACGGCTTGCGGGTTTCCATGGATCCAGAATGTCGGACAGGCGCAGGACACGAATATTACTGCTCAATTCTTGTCCAGGTGAACGGTTTTGGATTCGTGTTGTGATGGGCGATGTACCCTCAATGGCCTGGATTAGCTCTGGTACGCTGGCGAATATCCCACGGCGTAGCCGCTCTGGGAGGTGATATCGCGGAAGAAGCGCTCGACCATGGGGAGCTCTGCGGGAGGTTGGGTGCCGGGCACCAGATAGAGCGCTTCCTGATCGGCAGGCATTTCGGCGAGTTCCTCCGGGGTCAGGCGTGCGTAGACTTCCAGGTTGTAGCCGGTGGGGTCGCGCAGCCAGAGTTCATGGAGGGGCGTGCCCCGCCAGGTGGTGCGGGGTGGTTTGACGATCTCGGCACCAGCGGCCTTGGCGCGGTGATAGCTTTCGACGACCGCCGCGCGGTTGGGTACACCCAAGCCCAGGTGATAGAGGCTATAGGTGTCCAGTGCTTCACCTTTATCGTTGACCAGTAGCACCAGATTCAGGCGCAAGTGGGGCACTATGAAGGTGCTGTAGCGTGCCGTCCGATCCTTGGGTTCGACACCGAGAAACTGCATGTAAAAATCGGTACTCGCCACGAGCTCAGCAACGCGGATGCTGATATGAAATTCTTGGGGATCAACGATCATGGACATCGCGATGTGCTCCGTAGAATGGAGTGGCTCAGGGTTCCAGGCTGCCAATACGGGCCAGTTCGGCACACAGTTGTGCCGGGCCTTTTTCCATCAGTTCGGCCACGGGCAGTTGGCACATGGCCTCAATGCGATGCCGTAAAATACGGTAGGCCGTGTCGAAAGCGGCTTCGATTTCGGCTTCGCTACCGGTAGCTTTGGCAGGGTCTTCCACACCCCAGTGGGCGCGGATGGCCGGTCCCAGATACGCCGGGCAGGCCTCTCCGGCGGCACTGGCGCAGACGGTAATGACGACGTCGGGGGTGACGGTGAGGTCATCCCAGGACTTGCTGCTGAGCCCTTCAGTAGAAAAACCCTCTCGCTGCAGCACAAGGCCAGCGACCGGGGATGGACATACCCGGCGGGATGGCTGCCCGCACTGACGGCGTGCATGGCCGGACCCGCCAGGGCATTGAAGGTGACCTCGGCGAGAATGGAGCGGCAGGAGTTGCCGGTGCAGAGGAACAAAATTTCCGGTTTTTTCATGGCAGATTTCCTGGTGGGGCGATAGGCGATGTGGACGCTTCCGTACACGTAATGCCGCATTCCTGAGTACCGCGGCAGCAATTTTCGGTGAGATAGGCCACTAAAGCGCGAACCACGGGCATGGCCGCGCGATAGCGTTGGTAGCGCCCCTCCCGCTGCACCGTGACCAGTCCTGCATGCTGCAGTGACTTGAGATGAAAAGAGATGCTGTTGTGCGCCTGCCCCAGATGCTCGGCAATCTCACCAGACACCAGGCCTGCGGGTTCCTGCTCCACCAGGAGCCGGAAAATATCCAGCCGCACCGGCGACGCGAGCGCCTCCAGGCAGATCACAATCTGATCCCGTTGTTCTATAGTATCCATAAATCAACTCACGAACTTTCGTTGAAGTATTGACAAGAACTGGTCGCTCGTCAAGACTACGAGCCAAATCTTCTGCGGAGTGGCCGATCCATGCTGGCGGTATTGATCTTTCTGGCAACGTTGATATTGGTGATCTGGCAACCCAAGGGGCTGAGTATCGGTTGGAGTGCCATGGGCGGTGCGGTGCTGGCACTGACGACGGGCGTCATCACCTGGAGTGATATCCCCGTGGTCTGGCACATCATCTGGGATGCCACTTTTACCTTTGTGGCGCTCATCATCATCTCGCTGATTCTGGATGAAGCGGGCTTTTTCCACTGGGCGGCGCTGCACGTGGCCCGCTGGGGCGGCGGGCGAGGGCGACTCCTGTTCCCGCTGATTGTCATCCTCGGGGCAACCATTGCCGCGGTCTTTGCCAATGACGGCGCAGCGCTGCTCCTGACCCCGATCGTAATGGCCATCCTGTTGCAACTGGAGTTCACCCCGGCCGCCACTTTTGCCTTTGTCATTGCCACGGGATTTGTGGCCGATACCACCAGCCTGCCTCTGATGATCTCCAATCTGGTGAATATCGTCAGCGCCAATTATTTCAATATTTCGTTTGATCGCTATGCCCTGGTGATGGTTCCGGTGGATCTGGTGGCGCTGGCGGCGACGCTGCTGGTGCTCTGGATCGCCTTTCGGCGGGTGCTGCCGCAGCATTACGGCACGGCGCATCTCCCGGAACCGGCAACGGCGATCAAGGACCATCTGGTGTTTCGCGCCAGCTTTCCGGTGCTGGGTCTGCTGCTTATCGCCTATTTTGTCACTGCGCAGTGGCAGGTACCCGTCTCTGTGGTCACTGTTACGGGTGCCTTGATTCTTCTCGCCCTGGCGGGCCGCTGGTTTCAGGGTGGACGCGGCGCCCAGATTTCCGTACGTAAGGTTTTGCAGGATGCGCCCTGGAAAATTGTGGTTTTCAGTCTGGGTATGTACCTGGTGGTGTATGGGTTGCGCAATGCCGGACTGACGGACTATGTGGCCCAGGCCCTGTACTGGTTTGGCGCCCATGGGTTGGTCGCTGCCGCCCTGGGTACGGGGTTTCTGGCGGCGTTGCTCTCTTCGATGATGAATAATATGCCGGCGGTGCTGGTGGGCGCGTTGGCTATCCATCACGCATCTGCCGCGGCGGACCCCATGGCTCGCGAGATTATGGTCTATGCCAATATCATCGGTTGTGATCTGGGTCCCAAGTTTACACCCATTGGCAGTC
>DAIAVG010000196.1 GCA_027445725.1 Acidithiobacillus sp. | reverse complement strand
GCTCGGTTTCAGCCAGGAGCGCAAGGCGCAGAGGGCGCTGGAACTGCTGAAAGAGCGACTGCGGATTCAGGCCCGCGCCTGTCGCGACGGACAATGGCAAAGCATCTCGGCCGCCGACCTTGTGCCAGGTGATCTGGTTCATGTGCGGGTCGGCGATATGGTTCCTGCCGATCTGCATCTCAACGATGGCAGCATATTGGTAGACCAATCCGCCCTGACGGGAGAATCCATGCCTGTGGAATGCACCACGGGCGACACCCTCTATTCCGCCTCCATCGTGCGTCGCGGTGAAGCCTCGGGGGAGGTCACGGCGACCGGCGCCAAGAGTTATTTCGGTAAAACCGCAGAGTTAGTGCGCGGCGCCGGCGTCAAAAGTCACTTAGAAGAACTGGTTCTCTCCATTGTCCGCTATCTGGTAATGATGGACGTCATTCTCGTCGCCGCGATCCTGATCTACGCAGCCGCCAGCCACATCTCTCTTGCGGAAATACTGCCTTTTGCCCTCATCCTGCTGGTTGCTTCGGTACCGGTGGCGCTACCCGCCACCTTCACCCTGGCCACCGCCATCGCCTCCCTGCATCTGGTGCACCGTGGTGTGCTGGTCACCCGTCTGGCCGCCGTGGAAGAAGCCGCCGCCATGAGTGATCTCTGTAGTGACAAAACCGGCACCCTCACCCAGAACCGTCTCAGCCTCAGTCAGACAAAGGGTTGGCCCGGCGTGGAAGAGGCGGAACTCCTGAAGATGGCTGCCATAGCCAGTGACAGTGCCACCCAGGATCCCATTGATCTCGCCATTCTCCAGAAGTCGGCAGCCCAGATCGCCAATCTGCCTGATCGCCAGCAATTTGTGCCCTTTGATCCCGCTACCAAGCGTTCGGAGGGGGTTTTCATGCAGGACGGCGCATCATGGCGCGCACTCAAAGGTGCACCCCAGATCATCGCCAAACTCTGCAGCAATATGGACTGGGAACAAGCGACAACGGATCTCGCCGCCAGTGGCGCACGGGTGCTCGCCGTGGCGGCCGGCCCGGATGGTCAACCGCGCTTTCTCGGTCTGCTCGCACTCGCGGACCCCATCCGCCCGGATGCTGCCGAAGTCGTCCAGCATTTGCAGGAGCTTGGCGTGCGGGTACGCATGGTCACCGGCGATAGCCTGCAGACGGCAAAAAATGTTGCGACATCGCTGGCCATCACGGGCAGCGTTTGTGACCGCAGTGCCCTGGCTGAGGACTGCGGTGTGTATGCCGGGGTTTTCCCCGCCGATAAGTTTCATCTGGTGCAAGGGTTGCAGAAAAAAGGCCGGATCGTCGGCATGACCGGTGATGGCGTCAACGATGCCCCT
This sequence comes from Acidithiobacillus sp., assembly GCA_027445725.1. The sequence goes on along the minus strand of DAIAVG010000196.1, from coordinate 2,280 downwards.
GCGCTTAAACAAGCCGAGATGGGCGTGGCCGTGGAAAGTGCCACCGACGTTGCCAAGGCAGCGGCCAGCCTCGTGCTTACCACGCCCGGTCTGCAGGGGGTGCTCGATGCGGTGGTCACCGGTCGGCGCGTCTATCAGCGCATGCTCACCTATACCCTCAACAAAATCGTCAAGGTTTTTCAGGTCGCCTTGTTCCTGAGTCTGGGCTTCTTGATGTTCCGCAGCTTTGTGGTCACTCCGCTGCTGGTCCTTTTGCTGCTCTTCGCCAATGATTTCGTGACCATGTCGCTGGCAGAGGATAACGTGCGTCCGTCGCCAAAACCGGACCGCTGGGATATTCGTACTCTGGTCCTCTCCTCATTAGTGGTGGCTTTGGCCTGGCTGATTTATATCTTCGCCGTGTATGGCGTGGGTCGGTCTCTGGGACTGCCACGGGCGTCCGTCCAGACCCTGGATTTCCTTGGGCTGGTATTTTCCGGGCTCGCTAATGTCTTTTTGGTGCGGGAGCGCGGCCATCTCTGGGGATCAATCCCTGGTCGCTTCCTGCTCTGGGCAAGTCTGGCGGACATATTGGTAATAAGCGGTCTGGCCGTTATGGGCTGGCTGATGGCGCCATTACCGATAGTGGTTATCGCCTGCCTGCTCCTGGCAACGGTGTTCTACACCTTCATTCTCGATCAGATCAAGGTACCTTTGTTGCGGAGATTAACCAGTGCGTAATTGAGATGGGGCGCGAATGTCCGGGTGGCGGCGAAGACCATTCAGCCGGGGCGCTGCCAATGCTAATATGCTGCCTCATTACAAAACACTGGCTCAGCTTATGACAACGAAATATCAGGACGCATTCGAACAAATCGCGCTCGGCACCGTCGACATGCTGCCCGAAGGCGAAATGCTACCGCGGCTCGCGGCGGCACAGCGCGATAACAGACCCCTGCGGATCAAGCTGGGCATGGACCCCACCGCTCCGGACCTGCACCTGGGGCATACGGTGCTGCTCCATAAAGCCCGTCAATTCCAGGATCTTGGCCATCGCCTGCTTTTCGTTATCGGCGATTTTACCGCCATGATCGGCGACCCCACGGGCAAGAGCGTTACCCGCAAAGCGCTGAGTCGCGAAGAGGTGGTGGCCAATGCCGCGACCTATCGGCGTCAGGTGTTCAAGATACTGGATCCCGAGCGCACCGAAGTGATGTTTAACTCTGAGTGGCTGGGCGCCCTGCGCCCTGAAGAGTTGATCCAGATCGCCGCGCGTTACACCGTGGCGCGCATGCTGGAACGCGATGACTTCAACAAGCGCTACAATGCGAATCAGCCCATCGCTATTCACGAGTTTCTCTATCCTTTGCTACAAGGCTATGACTCGGTCGCCATCAAAGCGGACGTGGAACTGGGCGGTACTGATCAGCGCTTCAACCTGCTGGTGGGCCGGGAATTACAGCGTGAGTATGGCCAGAAACCGCAGTTGGTGCTCACCATGCCCATTCTCGAAGGCCTGGACGGCGTGCAAAAGATGTCCAAATCCCTGGGTAATTTCATCGCGGTCGAAGACGCGCCCGCGGAGATGTTCGGCAAGGTCATGTCCATCTCGGATACCTTGATGTGGCGTTACTACGCGCTGCTCTCCCGTGTGCCTGCGGCAGCACAGGCGCGCCTGCAGGAAGAGGCGGCCAGCGGGGCGCGTAATCCGCGCGATATCAAGCTGGATTTGGCCGGTGAGTTGGTGGGTCGTTTCCACGACGCCGCAGCAGCTCAGGCAGCGCATGCCGCCTTCCTGGCCCGGTTTCAGCGCCACGAAACGCCTGAAGACCTGCCGCTGCAAGCGATAAAGCTGTCCGAGGCCCCCCGCCTCAGTCAGCTATTGGTGCAAGTACACCTTGCTGCCAGTACCAGCGAGGCCATGCGTAAGATGAAGGAAGGCGCCGTGCGGGTCGATGGTGAACGGGTTGTCGACTCTGCGATGATCCTGGCTCTGGACGCGGTATATCTGCTGCAATTCGGTAAACGGCACTTCGCCCGCGTCGCTCTGCAAAAAGGCGAATGACAGCCTAACTGTTGGCTGGATATGGAATAGCTCCACATAACCACGATACGAGAGCAAGAAAAGCGAAATTGGCTGTTGACACCCTTCGGGACCTCCGTATAATGCGCCCTCACGACGCGGCGCTGAGCCGCACCGGACTCCGGTCCGAATTGTTCTTTTCCAGCCGAGTGGAGATGTGTGGGGTTTAGGCCCAGGGGGATTATGAAGCGCGCAGGCGTGGATGATCGCCCTGAGTA
>DAIAVG010000195.1 GCA_027445725.1 Acidithiobacillus sp. | reverse complement strand
TCTGGCGGGAGCTGGTTACCGGCACCAATACTCAGCGCCTGCACAAAACCTGCCGCTTCGCGGTCCAGGGCCATATTGCTGGCCTGGAGCACCGCCTCACGGGCCGCCGCGATATCGTCCTGGAGATTCTCGCGGGAAACCGGTAACAGCCGGGCATCCTGCAGCCGCGCCACCCCGCCCTCCCCGGCCCAAAAACGCTGCCGCGCGAGGTCAGCAAAGGGGCTGCCGGGCAGGCTGGCAAGAGACTCACTGTGCAACTGCAACTGCCAGCGCTGTCCGACCACGGGGACTTCCGGAAGATTACCATGAACGAGAATGGTGTCAGGCCGGGCGCCCGCAGGGGCCTCTGCCGACCAGTGCTCGGGCGTCACCAGAAAGCGATATTCCCGGCCCCCCAATTGAGGTATGGAAACGATGCGACCCCGGACACTGAAGTCCTGGCCCACTGGCCACTGTACCGCGAGGCGCAGATCGGCCTGCCAGATGCCCCAGGCAAAGGCCCCCGCCGCGACAGTCAGCAACAGCGCGGGGCGCCATTTCCAAACCAAGAGCAGTCCGGGAAGCGCTACGGAAAGCGGAATCCACAAGGCAGGCAGTTGCCGGAAGCTGTGAAAAAACCCCAGCCCCAGTCCGGCGGCGATAACCAAAAGCGGCAGCGACGGCCAGGATTTGGCCCAGGGCAGCGGCTTGGCTACACTAGCCCCCTTACGACCCAGGAAATATCGCATTGCGCCTACCTGCATTCTGTCGCCTTCCCACCCGCGAGGACATCCTCAGCAAACGTCCCTTGGGACGTTTTACCCATTATCTGGCCCGCCCGGTACTGTGGCATCCCCATCGTCACAACGTAGCGCGCGCCGCAGCCATCGGCACCTTTATCGGCAGCCTGCCTTTTTTTGGCCATGTCCCGAGCGTCCTACTCATCAGTCTCTGGCGTCGCGCCTATATTCCCGTCGGCGTCGTTATGCCCTTTGTAGTGACCGGCCCCCTCACCATCGTGCCCTTTTTCTTCGCATCCTATGAACTGGGGTTCTGGCTGCTCAACCAGTTGGGGCTGGCCCCGGCCATCACCGTTCATTATGCGGATATCCACGCGATGGTCCATGGTCAGATCAGCATAATGGCCATGGGAGACCGCCTCTGGCACGCCTATCTGCTCACCTGGCTGGGCAGCCTCATCCTCGGCGGCGGACTCGCCCTGATACTGTATTTTGGAGTACTCGGCGGCTGGCGGCTCTGGATACTGTGGCGACTGCGACGCCGTCGCCTGCACCGCAGTCGGTTTTAATGCACAGCGTCCAGGGGCTGCAAGACGCCATCGTGTAGCCGGAGCACGCGCTCCATGTGTGCCGCCAGCGCCGGCTCATGGGTGACGATAACCAGTGCGGTGCCCAGTTCCTGATTAAGGTCGAGCATCAGTTGGTGGACACTCTCCGCCGACTCGCTGTCGAGATTACCGGTGGGCTCATCAGCGAGGAGCAGCGCCGGACGGGTGACCAGGGCGCGCGCCAGGGCGACCCGTTGCCGTTCGCCACCGGAGAGCATGCCGGGTTTGTGATCCAGACGTTCACCCAGCCCGACGCGGGTCAGGATTTCCTTACCCCAAGGCTCTACGGAATGGCGCGGCACCCGGCGTATCAGCAGGGGGAGCAGGACATTCTCGAGCGCGGTGAACTCCGGCAGCAAACGATGCAACTGATAGACGAAACCGACACTCTGGTTGCGCAAACGGCTGCGCGCCGATTCGCTGAGTTTGTAGACCTCCTGCCCGAGGATCCGCACCACTCCCCCCGACGGGCGCTCCAATCCGCCCATGAGGTGCATCAATGTGCTCTTGCCCTGCCCGGAGGCGCCGACAATCGCCAGACGTTCGCCACGGCGCACCTGCAGATTGATATCGCGGATAACCTCCAGGCGCTCGCGGCCAATGGCGAAGCTCTGCCGCAGATGCTCGACGGAAAGAATGATCTGCTCACTCATAACGCAGGGCCTCGGCAGGGGCGACGCGCGAGGCACGCCAGGATGGATACAACGTCGCTATCCAGCTCATGATGAGCGCGGCAATGGCCACATGAATCACATCCCAGGGCTCCAGCTTGGAGGGTAACTGACTGATGGAATAAACCTCCGGCGAGATGAATTGGACGTGAAACAACTGCTCGATGGCCGGTACCAGGGTCGGAATATTCAACGCCAGCAACACCCCGAAGAAGACGCCGAGCAGCGTGCCAAAGAGTCCGATGATCCCGCCCTGCACCATAAAAATCAGCATGATACTGCGCGGCGTCACGCCGATGGTGCGGAGAATGGCGATGTCCGTTTCCTTATCGGTGACTACCATCACCAGTGTCGCCACGATGTTGAAGGCAGCGACGGCGATGATGAGCGACAGGATCACAAACATCACCAGTTTCTCCATGCTCAGGGCCTTGAAGAAGTTCTCATGGGTCTGGGTCCAGTCCTGGATATAAAAGGCGGCACCGAGCTGTTGTTGCAGATGGGCGGCGAAGGCCGGGGCGGCAAAGGGGTCTTTGATCTGCATGCGCAGGCCCGTCACGCCCTGGTTTAACCCGTAGAGGCGCTGCGCGTCGCCCAGGTTGATATAGGCCATGCCGCTGTCGTAGGCGTAAATACCGACGGAAAAGAGTCCAACCACCGTGAACTGGCGCAAGGCGGGGGTTACACCCAGCGGCGTTACGCCGCCCTGGGGGGAAATCAGGGTGATCTTGTCACCTACGGTTACGCCCAGTTGCCGCGCCAGCGCACGCCCGAGGACGATACTCCAGGGATGGGTCTGCAGGGACTGCAACTCGCCCATTTTCATGTCCTTGGCCAGTTTGTTGACGCGGCTTTCCAGCGCTGGGTCAATGCCCTCGATGACCGCACCGCTGACCAGCCCGTCGTGAGAGAGCATGGCCTGCGCCTGTACGTAGGGCGCCACACCCGTCACATCGGGAAGCGTTGAAAGGCGCTTTACCGCCGTCGGCCAGTCCAGCACCGGCACCCCGTTGCCCTGAATGATCACATCGGAAGTCACCGCCAGAATCCGCGAGCGCAGGGTGTGATCAAAGCCATTCATCACCGCCATGACCGCGATGAGTGCCGCCACGCCGATGACCATGCCCATGATCGCCGTGCCGGTGATAAAGGAGATGAAGTGATTGCGACGCTTGGCGCGGGTGTAACGCAGCCCGATCCAGAGCTCATAAAACCTCATGACTGTTCCGGCCGCAGATGGGGGAAGAGAATCACCTCGCGAATGCTGGGCTGATCGGCGAGCAGCATGACCAGACGGTCAATGCCCAGCCCCACCCCTGCCGTCGGCGGCATGCCGTATTCCAGGGCACGGATATAGTCGGCGTCGAAGAACATCGCCTCCTCGTCCCCGGCATCCTTGGCCTCGACCTGCGCCCGGAAGCGGGCGGCCTGATCTTCGGGATCATTCAACTCGGAGAAGCCGTTGGCCAACTCGCGGCCGGCGATCATCAGCTCGAAACGATCCGTGACCTCGGGGTCGAGATCATTACGGCGCGCCAGCGGGCTGACTTCCAGGGGATACTCGGTGATGAAGGTCGGCTGTTGAAGATGGCCTTCCACCGTCTTCTCGAAGATTTCGATAAGACGCTTGCCCCAGCCCCAGGCGGGCTGA
>DAIAVG010000194.1 GCA_027445725.1 Acidithiobacillus sp. | reverse complement strand
CGATCTCCTTCTTCGTCTTCAGGGTCACGGTCGACTTTTTGCAATCCGGGCAAGCAGGCCCAGCCTTGGCAGCCCCCCGCGTCTTCCCGGTAGACGATGCTTTGGCTCCACCAACAGAGAGATTCATGCCTTTCGCTGTTTCCACTATTCTGGAGACAAACTTACGCTGCGCTTCCTCAAACTGCTCCAGACTCAGTTTGCCGTCCGCAACACTGGCAAGGGCATCTTCCCAGCGAGCCGTCAGCACCGGGTCCGTCAAATCCTTGGGCAAAGCGTGAACCAGTGCCCGCCCTGCAGGAGTGGATAGGATCTGCTTGCCTTTACGTACAAGGAATCCTCGCTCTACCAAGGTTTCCAGTGTACTCGCCCTAGTTGCCTCCGTGCCCAGCCCAGAGGTCTCCTTGAGCTTTGCCTTGGCCGCAGGATCATCAACCACCTTGTGGATGTTGGACATCGCTTCGATCAAGGTGCCATCTGTGAATCGCGCCGGCGGCTTGGTCTGCTTGGACTGCACGTCTGCATTCACCACCTGCAAAACCTGCCCCTTCTGTAAGGCCGGGATGGATTGCACAGCATCCTCATCATCGTCTACGGCTTCCAGACCATAGACAGATTTCCAGCCCGGCTTGACCGGGACATTCGCCGTGGCTTTCCAGGATTCCCCCGCACAATCGAGCACCACTTTCGTGGCACGGAAGACATACGGCGGATAGAACTGCGCCAGATAAGATCGCACGATGATTTCATACACCTTGGCAAGGTTCCCTTCCAGGCTACCCTGCATGGCACCAGTAGGAATAATGGCGTGGTGCGCCGTCACCTTGGCCGTGTTCCAGATGGCGGATTCACGGGACTTGTCCGCCCCAGAGACGAGATCGCCAAATCCAAGCTTTGCCAGACCCGATAAAACCCGCCCCGCCTCGCCATGCTGTTCTTCCGGTAGATAGCGGCAATCGGTCCGGGGATAAGTAGCGGCCTTGTGCGTCTCATACAATGCCTGCGCGGCGTCCAGGACCTGCTGCGCACTCATCCCTAGCCGGGCTGAGCACACCTTCTGCAACTCCGCCAGGGAAAACCCTAACGGCGCAGACTGTTGCTTCTCATTGCTCTGATACTCGGCGACCACAGCCTTACCGGCCTCCCTGGCCTTGGCGACCAGCGCATCCGCCGCCTTACGGTCGGTCAAATATCCTTCCGCATCCATTCCCGGAAAATCGTCATGCTTCTCCCAATTCGACCAGAAGCCTTGGCCGGCAGCAATGCCTGCATTGATCCGCGGGACAAAGAAATCCTTCGGCTTGAAATGCTCGATCTTTTCATCGCGGGCAACCACCAGCGCCAGGGTCGGCGTCTGAACACGCCCGACGGAAACCAGCCCCCCGCTATTACGCACTGTAAAGGCCCGCGTCAGGTTCATGCCCATCATCCAGTCCGCACGACCACGCGCCTCCGCGGAATCCCTCAAATTCTGGTAGTCCTGATTGTTCTTCAACGTAGACAGCGCCTTCTTCACGCTCTGTTCATCGAGCGCCGCCAACCAAATCCGTTCCGTCTTACCCTTCCAGCCTAGTTCTTCCAGGACCTCATCCACCAGCAACTGCCCCTCGCGGTCTGGATCGCCCGCGTTGACAACACTGGATGCTTTTTTCAGCAAGTCCCGAATAATCTTGATTTGGGCCTTGGCGTCATCCTTGGGGCGCCGCTTCCATTCCTGCGGAAAGATTGGCAAGTCCTCTACCCGCCACTTCTTCTTTCCTTTGGGCGTGAGAGGTATGGTGTCAGGGGTATAAAAATCAGGCTCTTCCTGTTCAAAGATGTGCCCGAAACACCAGGTTACAACCGTATCCGATCCACACTGGATAAAGCCATTGCCCTTGCTCTTGGAACCCGGCAAATACTCGGCTATGCCTTTCCCCAAACTGGGCTTTTCTGCGATAAAGACCTTCACCATGTCTACACCCCGACCATGCCATGAATGTCAGGGTATAGATCAACCGTGGGGCAACGGATTTGGTCTACCGGGTAGACAAAACGGGATGTATTACCGCTCTATCGCGCGGTCCTGGCGACGCTCGCGAATCTGGAGACTACCATGGCGCTCAGAAATCGTGACCAGTTTCCCCTTCAATGGAGACAAGTCCGACATTGGACCAAAATCACTTCGGTAAATTGCCAGCACCGACCCTGCGCGGGACAGAAACGCCAGAGATCGGTCGTCGCTCAAACTCAGCAGTCTCCCCGTGATCTGCCCCCGACTCAGACAGTGGACAGGGTTTTCCCCACTCTTTGCCAATCGCTGGGCATCATTGAGCAAGACCGGCTGGGGCACATGATAATCACGTCCATCATCCGGCCTTGACTTGGTAATTTTGTAGCCTACGCCTTCCAGAGCCAGCGTCAGATTCTGGTGAACCTGCCCCAGATTTCCCACAAAGTAGTGCATCGCCTCATCTGCACGATCCTCCAGGGATTGCGGGGTGATCAGATCAGCCGCAAAAAGCTCCCGTATATCGCTCTGATCATTGTCCGCATATCGCCCCAATTTTGAAACCGCCAGGTCTAGAGGGGACAAAACCAGCACATCAAACTTTTTATCGGGAGAATGCGCAACAAAGATCGCCTCATTCTCTGCATCCGGGTGCATCAGACCAAGGACCGGGGAATAATTGCGATCCCAGGTCAATAAACGCCTTGCTCCTTGTTCATCCAGATAGGGAACGGAAACTTCAGGCAAAATGATCCGATGCGAGAAGATGGCATCCACATCGTTGGAACTGCGCGTTGGGGAGTACAAAGCCATGGCAGCGCCCCCGGTCAAGATCAATCGCACCGGCTGCTCCAAACGCCCCTGGATTCCAGATTCTGTTTGTCTAATCAATTCCCTAGCGGCAGAGAATATGGGTCTGTCCGTGTAGAGGTGATTCGGGCCGTTTCTAACAGACATAGGGCGGCTTGAGCAATCTTCCCAAACGGTCATAGAGCATTCCGGATGATAGGCGCCATCGGGCAGCAAGCGCATCATTTGGGGTGTTGCGGGAGTCTGCCGGGAAAAAAGGCAGCAAAGAGGCACCGCTAGGCAACGATTTGGCTACATCATCCAGCCAGGGCAGCATCACCTTCTGCCACTCCCGAAAATCGGGCGAGAAATAACAAAGCAGGTCCAGCAGGTATCCGCCGCGCTGGACACCCGCCCAGTCCTGGCAAAGCAAGTCTCCATCCAGTGCATGCTGCAGTCCAAAGGAGTCATTTGCAAAATGGGCATGGCGAAGAAAATACCCGACCGGAGGCTCCAGATCGCGCAGTGTCATCCATGCCTGCGGATGAGACAGCAGGCTAAACAAAGCCAGTGGAGACAGGTCCGGAGAACGCCCGAGGGTAAAAAGGCTGGTCAGCGTGGCCTCCCGGCCATGCGGATCAACAACAGCGTTCACTGGCTCCCAGCTTTCCATAGGTTGAGTATAGTGCGTACCACAGGAACGACCAATGGCGCGCGCTGACATCGCATTTTCTGGTTCGCGGCGTCTACCGGGTAGACAAAACATTGATGCGACGCCCATCACAGCCAGAAGACAACCACTTTTTGCGGATCTCGACCCCCAGGACGACGTTGCACCAACTCAATGTGCCCCTTCATTTCACCTCCGGACGCCAGCTTCGT
>DAIAVG010000193.1 GCA_027445725.1 Acidithiobacillus sp. | reverse complement strand
ATACGGTCCCGGATGCAGGCATCAGGGGTAAAGACGTTGAGCAGGGCCAGACCGTGCCGCTGTCCCACCTGATAATCGTTGAAATCGTGGGCCGGGGTGATTTTGACGCAGCCCGAGCCGAATTCTGGTTCGACATAAGCGTCCGCGATGATGGGAATCTCGCGGTTCATGATCGGCAGGCGCAGGGTCTTGCCGATGAGGTCGGCGTAGCGCGGATCTTCTGGGTGAACCGCCACCGCCACGTCGCCCAGCAGGGTTTCCGGGCGGGTGGTGGCGACGACGAGGGCGCCACTGCCATCGCTGAGGGGATAGCGGATATGCCAGAGGGAGCCTTGCTCCGCTTCGCTGACGACTTCCAGATCAGAAACAGCGGTGCGCAGGACCGGGTCCCAGTTCACCAGCCGCTTGCCGCGATAAATCAGACCTTCGTCATGCAGGCGGACAAAGACCTCGGTGACGGCATGGGAAAGCCCGCTGTCCAGGGTGAAACGCTCGCGCGACCAGTCACAGGAGGCCCCCAACCGTCGCATCTGGCGGGTGATATGGCCGCCTGATTCCTGACGCCACTGCCAGACCCGTTCCAGAAAAGCGCCGCGACCCATCTGGTGGCGGTCACCGCCTTCCTGCACCAGTTGCCGTTCCACCAGCATCTGGGTGGCGATGCCCGCATGGTCGGTGCCCGGCTGCCAGAGGGTACGCTCGCCGCGCATCCGGTGGACGCGGGTGAGGATATCCATCAGGGTATCCTGAAAGGCATGGCCCATGTGCAGGGTGCCGGTGACATTGGGTGGCGGCAGCATGATGCAGTAGGGCGCGCCGCCGCCTTCCGGCTGGAACAGGCCATGGGCTTCCCAGCGCGTGTAGCACTGGGTTTCGATTGCGGCGGGGGCGAAGGGGCGATCCAGAGTGTCAGTCATAATAGGGTGTATTACTCAATTTCCGAGGCGTTGATCTGGTCCAGACCTTCGTGCAGGACGCGCTGCAGTATTTCCGGAAGCGATTTGCGAATATCTCCGGCGAGGCTTTCGCGCAACTTGATGCCCTCCAGCGCAAGGGTTCGCATGATAGTCAGACTGACCTGCTCTTTCCAGACGGTTTGCAGGTGTTGTGTCACCAGATCTTCTATCTCATTGATTATTCTTCGTTCAATCTCCTGGAAAAGCAGATCCTCGAAGTCTTTGAGAAAGTCGAGATCTACGGGCGGTGTCGGGACGGTTGACTGAACAGGCTGGGGAGCACCGGCCTTTGCGGCCCCTTGCACGGGCAGCGGTTCTGAGGTGGCTGGAGGAACGGGGGCGGACTGTTGTTCCAGTACCATCGCATCGGCGATCTTCTCAGAGGAGGGTACGACGGCAGCCAAAGGTGCCGAAGTAGCCTCCATGGGTGAGGCCGCAACCGTGTCGTCCACTGCAGTGGACGCGGCTGCTTCACGAATCCGCGCCAGGACTACATCCAGTTCATGCTTTTCAATATCTTTCTGGGCTGTGAAGGGGGATGCGGCCGCATCCGTATCCAGCCAGTGTGGCTCTGCTTGTGCGTATTCCGTATGCGCCGTCGCAGCACTTTTGAGTGCGGCGGCCGCGGCCTCCTCCCAACGCATTGAAAAAACGGCGGGACTCTCGGGCGCCGTCACCGACTCGGGAGGGGGTGATGGGAGATGATCTGGCGATGCCTCTGCCGCCTCTGCTGCCGGATAGGTTATAGCCTCCGGCGTCGCGTCGTCTGTACGCCGCCAAAGTTGTGGCGGCAGCCCCTGGCGCAAAAGGTGGGTGAGCAGCAATGGGCCGTCATCATCGGCGTCCCTTTGCTCTTCAAGAACGGGTTCTTTACGTGTCGGTATGCTTGCCATGGGTGCGTCTCCGGTCAGACTTCCAGGGGATGCACCTGCATGGTGTATCCCGCGTTCTTCAATTGTTTGTATCGTTCTCTGGCGAGGCTGCGCGGCTGCTCTGCGACAGGAATGAAGTCGACAAGCCGTTCGCATGCGGGAACAGGTGTCGGCAATTCGTCCAGCCCGCAGAGCACTAATGCCTTACTCTGCGGGGGCCAGACGCCGCCATCATGGATGCGTATTGATTCTCCTGCACCCCGGACATGGGGCACGAAAGCACCAGCCTGGAAAGTCCAAAGAAGATCATCCATGATCTGCCCCGTCTCCCTATCCGGGCACAGGATATCTGCTTCTCCCATGACCTGCCACACTTTGGCAATCACCCGGCATATACCGCGCTGCTGCTCGTGCAAGGTGAGCAAGGTCGGCGGCAACGCATAGAACGAGGCGATGGGCAAGCTGTGGTCCTCTCAGGCCACCTGCCGCGCCCGTCGCAGCAAATACTCTACCAACAACGGCACCGGGCGGCCCGTCGCACCTTTGTTCTCGCCGCTCTTCCACGCCACCCCGGCAATATCAAGGTGCGCCCAAGGATAGTTTTCGGTGAAGCGCGAGAGAAAGCAGGCGGCGGTGATGGTCCCTGCTGGCCGACCACCGACGTTGGAGAGGTCCGCGAAGGGGCTCTTCAATTGCTCCTGGTATTCGTCGAAGAGCGGCAGTTCCCAGGCCCGATCCATGTTTTCCTTGCCCGCAGCCATCAGCTCATGGACGAGTCCTTCATGATTGCCGAGCACGGCCGCAGTCTGGTGCCCCAGAGCGATGACGCAGGCGCCGGTAAGGGTGGCGATATCGATCACTACGTCGGGTTCGAAGCGCTCAACATAGGTCAAGGCATCCGCGAGGATCAGCCGTCCCTCGGCATCGGTGTTCACAATCTCCACGCTCAGGCCTTTCATGCTCTTATGGATGTCACCGGGCTTGGTGGCTTGCCCGTCGGGCAGATTCTCTGATGCGGGCACCACGGTAATAACGTTCAGCGGGAGTTTAAGTTCCGCCGCCGCCTGAATAGCCGCCAAGGCTGAAGCCCCGCCGCACATGTCATATTTCATCTCATCCATCTTGTCAGCGGGCTTCAGGGAGATTCCGCCCGCGTCAAAGGTGAGACCCTTACCGACCAGCACGATAGGTGCCTGATCCTCGGCGCCACCCCAATATTCAAGAATGATCAGCCGGGGCGGCTGTCGGGATCCATTGGCGACGCCGAGGAGCAAATGCATTCCCAGGGCTTCCATGGCGTCCGGACCGAGGATGGTGCTTTTGATGCCCAGGCGCTGGGCCATGGCCTCCGCTTGCCCGGCGAGCCAGACAGGGGTACAGACATTTCCCGGCTCGTTGGCCAGATCCTTGGCCCATGCGACGGCCCGCGCCGTCGCATGGGCTTCTGCTGCGGCACGCTGAACTTCTGCCAGTTCGGCAATGTTGCCTTCGGAAACGATGAGTTGCATGGTGCCAAAGGCCCGTTGCGGCTTGTCTGCAGGCTTTTTATGCTGGTCAAAGTGATAATCGACTTCCGCCATCGCTTGAACCAGAATTTTTGCGAGCGCAGATGCGGAACGGCGGACCACAGGGGTGTCCAGCAGGTGTAAGCTGACGCGGCTGATGCGGGCATTCTGCAAAGCGAGTGCGGCGGCGAGTGCGGCTTTGCGAAACTGACTATCCTTGACCTTGCCATGGGTACCGAGGCCCAGGACAAGCACCCGTGCAGCGGCAATTTTCGGAACCTGATAGAGCATCTGCGTCTCGCCACAGGCGCCGCTAAAATCTCCGGTATCGAGGAGGG
>DAIAVG010000192.1 GCA_027445725.1 Acidithiobacillus sp. | reverse complement strand
TTATGGATACTTCCTTGACTTGGCGGGTAATCGCATAGAAACTGAGTATGGTCCTATGCCGAGCCATTACGGGAGGAGATGCACAAACGAACAGATCAACAGAGACGGCACCCATGAACGGTGCGCCCATAGATGGAGTCCAAAGATTTGCCCTGAGTGCGAGCATGAGAACGATATTGCTGCTAGACGGTGTGAACGCTGCAAAGCAGAATTGGTGAACCCTAACGATAAGTTGTTGATAGAATACAAGAAAATAAAGAAAAGTCCATCCGTCCCCACCAGCGACAAAGTATTGTCATGGCGTCCCCAAAAATGGGTATCGCAGAAAGGAAACGAGTCTTTACGGATAGATTGGGTGACAGAATGCGCCAAGTTTTCGGTATGGTATCAAGATAAAGCCAGCGCGTCACAAGCGCAACAAGCATGGGCGGATTTGAGTAGAGCCGTATATCGTGGTAGATTGGCACCTGACGTTGATACCTTCATGAAGCACATTGAAAAGGCCATTATGCCATCCACCATTTCCGCATACCGTCCACAAGGAACCGAGTTTTGGCGTGTCAAGGCGTACAACGAGCCATTATTGGAGCGATTAACCGACTCTTGACTTCTGCTCAAAAGTGATTATACTTATTCATTATGGATAAAATATACAGCATAGGCGATTTCGCAAAACGTATCGGTCGGTCAGCCCAGACGGTGCGACGGTGGGAGCGTGAAGGCAAATTGGTCGCCAAGCGGTTTCCATCTGGACACAGATACTTTACGGAGTCAGACATACGCCTGGTGCTAGGAACAGAAGATATGGAGATAGCAAAATGATCACCGTTACCCGCACATTACAGGCTGACGCCCCAGACGCCTTGTATTCGATCTGCAAGCTCCTGGGATATGTGCGGGCGGACATCTGGCGGCGGTATGGCGCTCTGGGAACCGTAGGCAAATCTGCTAACGATATCCGTAAGGAAATCTCGGCGGCAGGCTTGTATTCCACTCTCCCCGTGGACGGCACCATTCGCAATGAAACCACCAAGGACATTGTGAATGATGTCCTGCTCTACAAGGCTGCGGCGATGCAGAAGGTGCGCAAGGCCATCGCCGCTCGTACCGCTGAGGAATCCGAGCGCAAACGCCTGTACACGCTGCTTCGCAAAGATCAATGGCTCACCGACAACTTTTTACACCGCCAGATGCGCAAGCATTTCCAGCATGGAAAATCGTCCGTTGCCAATCAGTTCGTGGTTCGCTCGGACAAATATGCTACGGAAGTCGTGGACGGTTATCTGGTGATCGTCCTTCATATTGCCGCGAAGTATGGCGCTCCCATCCGATTGACCACCACATCCAACGGCAAGAACGTCAACCTGTCTGGCAGCAATCTTCGTGTGATGGTCAAGGATGGATTTACGGAGATCCACTATGCCACCACGAAAGGGGATGGGCGACCTTGTGGTGACAAAATGATGGGCATCGACAAGGGATACACGGAAGCCTTCACGGATTCTGACGGTGTTGCACATGGGGAAGCCTTCGGTGCGGTGCTGACGGAATATAGCGATCGGGCATCTGCGACAGAAAAGGCGCGAAACAAGCTCTCCGCTTTGGAAAAGAAGCATCGAGAAGCGGGACGTATCGTTAAAGCGGATCACATCAAACGCTGCAACCTCGGGCGCATCAAGATTGATGGCCGTAGAGACCATACCCGCAAGCGGTTACGCACCATCGCTTTCCAGGCGGCTCACACTGTTGTGAATAAATCGGCTGTAGTGGTTTCAGAAGATTTAACCTCTCCCATTGCCAAAAAGCAGGTATGGAAGCAATACAACAGACGTATGAGTGCATGGGCTAAAGGCGTTCTCGCCGAAGCCCTGGACTCCGTATGTACGCAGCGGCAGGCAGAGCATCGCCTGGTGAATGCAGCCTATACATCGCAAATGGACTCGGTGACGGGCTTGCTGGAAGGCAAGCGCGTGGCCGATAAGTTTTACCGTGCGAACGGGGATGTTCTCCAGGCTGACCACAATGCTGCGTTGAACGTGCTGAGAAGGTACGAAGATACCGAGATCACTCGGTTCACTCCCCACAAGGAAGTCCGACGTATTCTTCTGGCACGCTCTCCGGCGCCACTGAGCGTCAAGGGGCACGAGTTGCAGGCGCAAGTCTATCAACCGTGTGCGGATAAATCCTCTGTACAGGTTTGTACAGGTTTATAGGAGCAGAAAATGGCCTTTTGTTTTAGGGACAGGTCAGCCCGAAATGGACATGATGGCGCCTGGCCTTGCCCAGAGGATCCGGCTACCCCGCTTTTCGATGCAAAAATGATCGGTCTCTTCGAATTCGCCAAAAGATTCGCCAAAAGATCCGCCAGTCGCGTGTTTGTGTAGCAAAACATGCTGAAACATCAGTATACTGCGGTTAACAAAGTCGAACCTAAGGATTCGCCAGGTGATATACGCAAGTTCTACTCAGTTTGAGCCGCTGTTCCCGTCGGAAGCGTCCGTCGCCTCAGTGCTGGGGTTGGCCCATGAACTGATTCAGGATGCCGTGCGCCTCGACGCGCAGTCGCCTGCCGGAACCAGCCGATCTGTGCTGACATCGCTCTTGCGGGAGATGAACTCCTACTACACCAATCGCATCGAAGGCCAGCATACCTTTCCCATGGATATCCAACGAGCTTTGGCTGGGGACTATTCCCAGGATTTGGATCGTGCCCGCCGCCAGCGTCTGGCCCTGGCGCACATTCACACGGAATCCTGGGCGGAGCAGACCGTAGCCGACGACAATTGGCGAGCTGGGTACGCACCCGAGACCGTGCAGGCCTTGCATCGGCACCTGTACGAACAACTTCCGCCGGAGGATCGGGTCATCGCGGAAGGGGAAGTCGTCGAGCCCGGCGCCTGGCGAACGCGCGAGGTACAGGTGGGCGCGCACGTAGCGCCACAGGCAAGCGCGGTGCCGAGTTTTTTGGACCGTTGGCAGGAGGTCTATGCCCAATTGCCGGATGGGGAGCGGGCCGTGATCGGGATAGCCTGCGCTCACCACCGGCTGACTTGGGTACATCCATTTTTGGACGGCAATGGGCGTGTCGCGCGTCTGCATAGCCACCTGTTGTTCTATCGCATGGGACTACTTGGCGGCTTGTGGTCACCGATGCGCGGTCTCGCCAGAACGCGAGAACGGTACTACGACTGCCTCTCAGGCGCGGACGCCCCGAGAGCTGGGGATCTGGACGGGCGGGGCAACCTCTCGGAGGTTGGATTATTGGCCTTCGTTCGGTATTTTCTGGAGATTTGCCTAGACCAGGTGCGTTTCATGCGCAGCTTGCTGGAATTCACAGGATTGCGGGAGCGCATGCGCGAGCTCCTGGCGTTCGAATCGATGAAGGCGGAAAGCAGCCTACGCCCGGAGGCCGCTCACGCCCTGCACTATGTCTTTCTCGCCGGTACCCTGACCCGGGGTGAATTCAAAGCAATGACTGGCCTCCCAAAACGCACGGCAGAGCGGGTGCTGGCGGAATTGTTGCGCCGCGATTTGCTGCGCTCGGATAGCCCGAAGGGACCAGTGCGCATCGGGATTCCCCTGTGGGCCCTGCGTTTTTATTTCCCGAACCTCTGGACAGAGGCAGAGAGCGATTCGTCTGGAAGCACGGCCTAGCACCGCACATATGGCTCAGAAGAAACCGGAAACACCGCCTCCCATCCGAGATCG
>DAIAVG010000191.1 GCA_027445725.1 Acidithiobacillus sp. | reverse complement strand
CTGCCCCTGTCGCCACCGTCAATGGTACCGCCATCGACAACAGCCAGGTGCAGGCCATCATGTCCATGAGCCCGGCGCTTGCCAAAGAGCCCAATGCCCGCGAGCAAGTGGTGCAGAATCTGGTAAACATGGAAGTACTTTCGCAGTACGCCATCAATCACAAGCTGGGCCAGTCGTCTGATGTCAAGCAACGTCTGGCCATAGCCAAGCGCCAGATCCTGGCCGATGCGGCGGTGGACCAGTATGTAAAAGATCATCCGGTTCCCGAGGCCAACATTCAGGATGCCTACAACAAGTTCGTCCAGGCCATGGGCAAGAAGGAATTCGAAGTGCGTCACATCCTGGTGAAGACCAAGGCCGAAGCCGACAAGATTGTGACTGAGCTCAAGGCTGGCAAAAAGTTTTCTGCCCTGGCGGAGAAAGACTCCATTGACAAGGCCAGCGCCGCCCACGGTGGCGAACTGGGCTGGATTGTCCCCGGCATGGTCGTTCCGCCCTTCGCTCAGGCCATCGAGACAGCCCCTATCGACAAGCCCGTTGGCCCGGTGCAGACCCAGTTCGGTTATCACGTGATTGAGGTACAGGCGACTCGGGCCCTGACCCCTCCGCCACTGAGTGCCATGAAGGATCGTATCAAGATGCAATTGCAGCAGCAGGAGGCCGCCAAGTTCGTCTCCGATCTGCGCAGCCAGGCGAAAATCGATATCACCAAGTAATTTCGGTATCATTTGAGCAGAAGCGCCGGGGGTTTTCCCCCGGCGTTTTTTTTGGCCACCAGCGACCCCATCTCCAAAAAATACAGGGTATGCGGATTTTGCCGGTGGACCACCTTGCCAGAGTGGAGGGCAGGCGCCACAATGACAGCGGATGTTAAATACTATGGAGTGTAGGTCATGGGTAGAACACAACATCGTCGCAGCACCATCCTGGAGCGCGAGCCGCAGATACAGGAACCACGAATGTACCGGGTGCTGCTGGTAAATGATGATTTCACCCCCATGGACTATGTCGTGCATATTCTTGAAGCGTATTTTCACAAGCCCCATGAGGAGGCAGTCGCGGTGATGATGGCGGTACATCAGCAGGGTAAGGGATTATGCGGGATTTTTCCCTATGATCTGGCGGAAACCAAGGTCGCTCTGGTCACCGCTGATGCCCGACAACATCAGCATCCACTGCGCTGTATCATGGAAAAGGAGTGAACCATGATCGATAAATCCCTGGAACAGTCCATCAATCAGGCCTTCCAGATGGCCCGCCAGTACGGACATGAATATGCATCCGTGGAACATCTCCTGCTTGCCCTTCTGGATAACCCTGACGGCATGGATGTGCTCAGCGCTTGCGGTGCCGATCGCACCCATCTGTCTGCGGAACTACAGAGGTTTCTGGAACGCAAAGTACCCGCCATGGGTCCTGCGGGAACGGTCAACACGCAACCATCCGTAGGTTTTCAGCGGGTCATTCAGCGCGCCCTCTACCATGTGCAGTCGGCGGGCAAGGAAGCGGTTTCGGGAGCGAATGTCATTGTCGCCATCTTCGCCGAAAGGGAATCCCACGCCGTTTATTTCCTGCAGAAGGAGCATGTGACACGACTTGATGTGGTCAATTTTCTGGCGCATGGCATGCGCAAGGATGAAGTCATGGATGAGGAAGAAGAGGAAGTCGAGGGCACCACGGAAAAGAAGGGAAACAGTAAGGACCCACTTACCGCCTATGCGCGCAACCTCAATGCCATGGCGAGGGCCGGGCGGCTGGACCCGCTGATCGGACGCCAGGAAGAGTTGATCCGGGCGCTGCAGGTGCTGGCGCGGCGCCGAAAAAACAACCCCCTCTTCGTCGGTGAACCGGGGGTCGGGAAAACCGCTATCGTCGAAGGCCTTGCGCGCGCCATTGTCGCCGGCAAAGTGCCGGAGATGCTGGAAGATGCGACAATTTATGCCTTGGATTTGGGGGCCTTGATCGCCGGGTCCCGCTATCGGGGTGACTTTGAAGAACGCCTGAAGGGCGTGCTGAAGGCTCTGCGCAAAAAACCCAACAGTATCCTCTTCATTGACGAGATTCATACCCTGATCGGTGCCGGAGCCGCTTCGGGCGGCGCCATGGATGCCTCCAATCTGCTGAAGCCAGCCCTCGCCTCCGGCGAACTGAAGTGTATCGGGGCGACCACCTATCAGGAGTTCCGCCAGTATTTTGAGAAAGATCGCGCGCTAACCCGCCGCTTCCAGAAAATTGACGTGCCGGAGCCCTCTCAGGAAGAGTCCGTGCAGATTTTGCGCGGACTGAAGGGGCAATTTGAGCAGCATCATGGCCTGCGTTATACCGACACCGCCCTGCGCGCGGCGGTAGAGCTTTCCGTCAAGCACATCCATGATCGTCATCTGCCCGACAAGGCCATTGATCTCATCGACGAGGTGGGCGCCGCGCAAGCGCTTTTACCTGCATCCCGGCGCAAGAAGAGCATCGGCGTTCACGACATTGAAGAGATGGTCGCCCGGGTGGCCCGTATTCCGGGAAAGAGTGTCTCTACCGATGATCGTCAGGCGCTGAAGAATCTGGAGCGGGATCTGGGACTCGTCATCTATGGTCAGGAAAAGGCCATCCACGAACTCTCCGCGGCTATCAAAATGGCGCGGGCAGGCCTGCGCCACCATGAAAAGCCGGTGGGGAGTTTTCTCTTTTCCGGCCCGACCGGCGTGGGTAAGACCGAGCTCAGCCGGCAGTTGGCCAGCCTGCTCGGCATCCCGTTACTGCGCTTCGACATGAGTGAATACATGGAACGGCATACGGTGTCACGGCTCATCGGTGCACCACCAGGATATGTCGGGCATGACCAGGCCGGACAACTGACGGAGGCGGTGAGCCGTAATCCACATGCGGTGCTGTTGTTGGATGAAATTGAGAAGGCGCACCCGGATATCTTTAATGTGCTCCTGCAAGTGATGGATCACGGCAAGCTGACGGATGCCGGCGGCCGCACGGTGGACTTCCGCAATGTGCTGCTCATTATGACCACCAATGCGGGCGCCGAGTCGCGTGGCAAGGCGAATATTGGTTTCATGAACGTCCCCCGGAGTGATGGCGGACAGGAAATGGAGACCATCCGCCGGGTCTTCGCGCCGGAGTTCCGCAACCGCCTGGATGCCGTCGTACCCTTCACACCGCTTTCCAGGGAGACGGTGCTGCATGTGGTGGACAAGTTCATCATGGAGCTGGACGAGCAGTTGCTGCAAAAGGGCTATAGCCTGGAAATCAGCGCTGAACTACGGCAATGGCTGGCGGACAAGGGTTACGACCCGCAGATGGGTGCACGGCCGATGACGCGGATTATTCAGGAGCACCTGAAGAAGCCGCTGGCGGAGCATATCCTCTTTGACGATCTGCCCAAAGGCACGCGGATTACGGCGCGTCTGGAGGATGGCGAGGTAAAACTGGAAATACCGGAGCCGGTGCATCAAGACTGACGGACGGATAAGGCATCATAACATTTGACAATACCTATGCGCGCGAGTTGGAGGGTTTTTACACCCCTTGGCAAGCGGCCACGACACCAGCACCCCGACTGCTGCTGTTGAACCAGGCACTGGCGGAGGAGCTGGGGCTCGACAGTGACATGCTGGACAGCGATCTGGGTGCCGCCATTTTTTCAGGAAACCAGGTCCCGGAAGGCGCGCGGCCTCTGGCCCAGGCTTATGCCGGTCATCAGTT
>DAIAVG010000190.1 GCA_027445725.1 Acidithiobacillus sp. | reverse complement strand
CTGATTGCTGGGTTGACATGCAATTTCATGCAGGAACACAAACCTATTTCCTGACCAGCCCATTTTGACAAATCCCGGGATTCTGATGAGAGAGCCCATATATGGTGACTTATTCAGTGGCACAGTGGGCCCTTACTGCACACCAAATTCCACTTCCTGAAGGGATCCCTTTCTTGAAGGGGCCTCCTTTTTAACGACCTGGGTGGCCTGCGACCCACTTTCCTGAGCCGTTGGCAGCAAATCCCCCGTCGCCGCCAACTGCTCCAACCCCCACTGGTGCATCGCCATGAGGACGGGCCAAAAACTCTTCCCCAGGGGGTAAGGGAATATTCGACCTTGGCGGCACCTCGGCGTATACCAGCCGGTTCACGATGCCGTGCCTCTCCATCTCCCGCAATTGCTGGGCGAGCATCTTCTGGGTGATGCCGTGAACGGCTCTGTGGATTTCCGAGAATCTCCGGGTTCCATCCAGTGAGTAAATATTTAATAATCATCATGTTACACAATCATCTAATAGCGTGGAGGGTGACATCCACCGCGCAGAGCTCCTCTTCTGCCACCTCTTTTTCCTCCGTGAACAAGGTTGGGAATCCCCTCCTTTTTTATTCATACTTACTAAAAATATACTTATAAATATCCGACATGGCGTAGCGAGCGGCAGGGTGTAGAAAATAGCTGGCGACCTTTTGCGGCATTTGGCGCAGACGCACTTTTGACGGGACGTTGCGGGGTGAAGCCCCAACGCTTGAGATACTTGCCAATCAGGCGCTCCTGCAGATCTACCCCAAAATGGTCCCGAATCAGCGCACGAATCGCCGGCCGGGTCCATAACGCGAAAGGCATTTTCCATTGGTGGCGATTACCCTGGACGATCTGGCCCCGTATCCAGGCCTCGGCAGCCATGGGCAGTTTGCGACAGGCACCTACAGGCCGACCCCGGCGCTGCTCCTTCAACCCCTTTCCCCCTTCTGTAGATGCAGCTTTTCATTCTGATCTTCCTTCCAGATAGGGATCCGGCTCCGAAGGTTTGGCGGGTGCGACCTGTGCCGCCGTTTCGACCAGGGAGCGGGCGGCACCACGAAGCCGTTGGTAGCGTCGGTGAGTATCAAACCAGGGGGAGGCTGCGACTTGCGGCACAAAATGCCCACCGGCCACGTGGGGTCGCGGCGGAGTGACTCGAACTTCACCACGAACATCTTGCTGCAGAAGAAGTTACTGATCTTTCCTGTCAGTTAGGATTCTTCTTTCTGGTTGGCCCATCCCGAATTCGGGCATGACACTTGGCGTCACGTGGCCGCCACCCCATTGTCATCATTGCTTTCATACCGATCGGTTGGTATCCTTGCAAGGAGGATTCACAAAGCAAAGGTAGCATCGCTTCAATCTACATTCACTCACTACGATCACCGGATATCTGCGTGACCCTCATGGCACGAATGCCAGGGATATCGCCAATCTCTAGTGGTGGAGGATGAGATTGCTTCCTCTGCCTGTCCCAAAAAGTTCGTAGCTTTCCATTCGCAAGGTGAACCTATGGAATATCGTGAGATCGGTCGTACCGGCATGAAGGTCTCTGTTCTGTGCTTGGGGACCATTGAAAGACAATCTGGGGGCCGTTCAGGTCCCATTGACCGGAGAAGATCTGGCGCGCCTATCGGCAGTAAGCGCTCCGACCGTTCTCTACCCGCAATGGATGGTAAGCAGACAGAACAGCGATGAGTGAGAAGGCGACATCCGGGGGCGCGTCCGTGGATGGGTCCGCGGTAATTTATTGGAGGGGAAATGATGAAAATGAAGGATCTGAGCAATAAGGTGGCGGTTGTCACCGGTGCCTCCAGCGGAATCGGGGAGGCGACCGCCCGTTTATTGGTGCAAGAGGGGGTTCGCGTGGTGTTGGCGGCCCGCCGTCGGGACCGCCTGGAGGCCATTGCCGCAGAGCTTGGCGATGCGGCCGTGGTGATCCCCACCGACGTGGGGGATCACCAACAGGTACGAGCCCTCTTCGCCGATGTGGGGAAGCGTTTCGGCGGACTCGACCTGCTCTTCAATAATGCGGGCGTAGGCTATTACGCTCCTTTTGCCGAGAGCAAGGCAGAGGAATGGCAGCGCACCATCGACGCCAATCTCTACGGAATACTGCATTGCACCCATGCCGCAATCCCCTGGCTCAGGGGACGCCCCGGCGCCATGATCTCCACGGTATCCAGCGTCGGTGGCCGCTATGGCATTGCCGGATGGTCGGTTTATAACGCCACAAAGTTTGCCGTGGTCGGTTTTCACGATGCCTTGCGCAAAGAGCTTGCCGCAGAGGGCATCCGCGTGGCCCTGATCGAGCCTGGCGCAGTATGGACCGAATGGGGTAACAATGTCCCAGCGGAGGCGATGCGCGAACGGCGCATGTCCCTGGACGCGCTTCATCCGGAAGATGTGGCCCAGGCCCTCGTCTACAGCTTCGCCCAACCAGACAATGTCCTGGTGGAGGAGATCCTGCTTCGTCCCCTCCTGCAGACCAGTCCATAATATTTGCCGATCTTGGCCTTCCTCCCAGGGAGCGTCTCAGGCCTTGTCAGAACCGAGAGGACCGGTACAAAGCATCGAAGTTGGGGCACGCGACACCATGCGCCGGGGGTGTTCACTGGTTTGGCCATTTATATGGATTAGGATTTCATCATGACGTTTGTTTTTCCGCCTGCGCCCCTGCCGCGCGTGCCCGTTGTGGGTGCTGCGGATTTTCCGGTACATCGCATTTATTGTGTAGGTCTCAATTACCCAAGCCACGTCGCGGAGATGAATGGTGGGCAGGCCACAGGTGTACCCATATTTTTCATGAAACCAGCGGATGCAGTATTTCCCAACCATGCGGCCATGCCCTATCCTCCCGCAACCGAAAATCTGCACTACGAAGCGGAACTGGTGGTTGCGCTAGGTTGCGGCGGTACAGACATGTCGACGGAGGCGGCCGAAGATGCGATTTACGGTTATGCCGCAGGCCTCGACATGACCCGCCGCGATTTGCAAATAGCGGCGCGAGAGAAGGGCGAACCTTGGGAGATAGCTAAATCCTTCGACCATTCGGCGCCAATTTCTGCCATCAGCCCGCGTAGCCAGACTGGGCTGCTGCATGCCGGGGATATCCGCCTTAGTGTCAACGGCGTTGTGCGCCAGACAGGGAATATCCGCGACATGATCTGGAGCGCGGCCGAAATCATACGGCATTTGTCCCGCATGGTTACGCTGGCACCTGGTGATCTTGTTTTTACCGGCACCCCCGCAGGAGTTGGCCCAGTCACCCACGGAGACCAGATTGTAGTGCAGATCGCGGACCTCGAGATACTCGAAATTTCCATCGCCTGACTGTCATTATACCGAGAGTGTTGGCTTGGTCGCGGGAGGATTCACTCCCGGATGATGAAGGAGACAGCATGGCTGTACCCGCTGAAAATCATGGAATTCTTGGGTGCTCCCTGGATCGGCATCACACCAGATGACGTGATGGCATTTTGCCGTTCATCTTGGGCAGGATCGCAGGGACCGGATTTCCGACATGACCTGGCCGGCAAACAAGACTCCCTCGTCACTGACGGGCAAACCGGCGAACTTCAAGGCTGCTGCCGTCCAAGTATTGCAAGTATGGAAAGCATCGTAGGTGCCTGTAGAGGCAAAGAAACGGCTTCCCGGAAATGGGCCGGAGGCCAGGCTGACCGGGTCCTCGCTT
>DAIAVG010000189.1 GCA_027445725.1 Acidithiobacillus sp. | reverse complement strand
AGATCTGAACCCGCAGCGACAGGATAAAAAGGCCGCTTAAAAAATGGGTGACGCGACAACTACCTTGACAGACGCCGCTCCCCACCGTGTACAAGGCTGACTTGTACTTCCCGAAAGTCTAGTTCTGGATACTCGTTGGGAACGAGATTTTGCAGGAGTTCCACGAGTGCTGCGCAAAACTCTACACCGGTAGCACCACCTCCCGCCACCACAAAGTGTAGCCATTCCCGGCGATCTTCGGCGTTCTTACTCTGGCTTGCCCTCTCAAGGGCCAGAATGAGTCGAGACCGGGTTGTTTCGGCCCCTTCTAGTCCCTTGATGTCCAGGGCGTGCTGACTGATGGTTTTATTACCAAAGAAGGAGGAGATCGATCTCGATCACATTGCCGAGGCGAAAGGACACACCATAGCTCGGTAGCAGGTGTCTCAGTGGGGTAGTGATGGCCTCCCCCAGTAGTTCCCCGGTGGCCACCTGATAAAGCAAAGGCTGAAAGAGATGGTAGTTATGCTGATCGACAAGGGTGATGGCAAAGCCTTTACCCCGGAGCCCTTGGGCTACGGTTAATCCCGCAACCCCCCCACCGAGGATAAGAACCCGTTCAGTCATGAGTGGCTTCAAATGGTACGCGTTGAGACACGCTGGGGCGGCTGTTGCGCCACGCCAGCCAGAGCAGGGGTATTGCCCATAGTGCTGAAAACGTGTAAATCTTGCCAAGAGATTCCCACTGCTGTAGTGGCCCAAGTCCGGATGAACCAATACCCTCGCCGATCATGAGTGCGCCCACCAGCAGGCCGGCCATTTGGGTCCCCTCTTTGGGGTGCGCGGCGATGCCGTAGGCCATGCTGTAGGGATAATAAATACCACAGGCGATTCCAGCGCTGGTGAAGGCCATCAGTAGCCCGGTTGCCGACTGCAGGTGCGGAATGACGACAAAGCAGATGGCCATTCCCAAGGGTGCCAGCAGATAGGCGAGTCGACGGTGAATCCAGTGGTTGGGGATAGTTCCAAAGATAAAGCGCGCTACCGTCATCCCGCCCCAGAAGAGAGACAATGCTAGGGCGCCAGTCGCAGGAGGAAGATGCCGATCAACACTCACCAGCACATTCGCCCAACTGCCAAAGCTGCCTTCGCAAATGGCGTAAATGACGACAGCCATCGCAAAAGGCGTCATCGAACGCCGCCAAGCGCGCATCCCACCTAGTTCCTGGTTGTCGTGGTCTTTCGCCAAAGGGAGCAACAAAAGGCACAACCACAATGCCAGTATGACGACTGGCCACAGCACCCACGATACCCAGTGTTGAAAACCATCGAGAATTATTGGTGATACAGCTGTTGCCCCGCCGATCACCGCATTCAGGATGGTAACTGCGGCGGCTGCAGCCCCCGCGAAAAGGAGAGAAGCGGCGCGGTTGATGGCGGCATTGGTCAGACCAAAGCCCGTACCCAGCATAAAAGTTTCTGCTAGCAACAGTAAGACGATGGGTAAGCCAGAAGTGAAAAAAGCGGCCACCAGCAAGGCCATGGCCACGGCGTTGGTCAGGGCGCCCAGACGAAACAATCCGGCACTACCAAGTCGCTTGTGAATGGCTCCTGTGCTAATCGCGGCGAATACTGCACCGATAATTTCTGGAAAATAGAGCAGGCCATAGGTGGCATTACTCATATCGTAGGGCGCGCTGCGCAATGTGGTACCGAGCGCCGGAATCAGTACAAAGGCGGCGCCCTGCAGAAAACCCGCACAGAAAACGGCCGTTGTGCCGCGTTTCATGCGCTTTTGATCTGTCGGCGGATGTGGCTGCCGACCCGCAATGCATTGGCTATGATGGTCAGGGAAGGATTCACTGCACTGATGGATGGCATGAAACTGGCGTCCACGACATAAAGATTTTCCAGATCATGGGCTTTGCAGAAGGGGTCCAGAACGCTCTCACTCGGGTCTTCGCCAAAACGACAGGTACCGACTTGATGAGCCGTGGCAGAAATATCCATGGCCTGAAAAAACACCCCGAAAAACCCGAATTTTTTTAGTAGTTCCCGCCACTTGTGGCAAAGTCGCTGATGACTTTCTCGATTTTTGGGATTCCAGGTGAGGCGGATGGTGCCATCTTCGTCCAGCGAAACACGATTAGTGGGATCTGGCAGATCTTCGGTGGTCAGCCACCAGTCCACCGAATGACTGGCCGCCCAAGCCGTGGCGGGGATGGGTAAGTGCGGTTGTTCGGCGTGAAATAGCCCCGGGGTGACCTTTCCCAAGGATTGGATGTGCCCGAGGGGATAAGGATATTCTGGATCTCCAGAGCCTTCGTAAAAATCGTTCAAGGCCAAGGTTTTCTGAAATATTGTACGATTTTCCCGGCCAGGTTTGAGGGCCATGCAGGCGCTATTGAGATGACACATGTAATGACGGCCGACTTGATCGCTATGATTGGCCAGACCGGTAGGAAATTGTTCTGAGGCTGACGCGAGAAGGAGCGCGGCACTATTCACGGCCCCTGCGGCCAATACCACCAGTCTGGCACTAAAACGCCCCTGATCGGTCTCAACCGTTTCCACCCGCTTACCATCTGCACTGGATATAAGCCGCTGCACCCGGTGTTTGGTCAGTAAACGCACGTTACTGTATTCGAGCGCCGGACGGATACCGCAAACTTCTGCATCGCCCTTGGCATGTAGCATACAAGGGAATCCATCGCAGGTCGGGCAGCGTACACAGGGACTGTGCTCGGGGTCATCGTCCAGTCGATGGATCGCCAAAGGAAGCGGAAATGGATGCAGACCCATCCCTCGAAGTGCCGTATCCACCAGAGCGACATCCTCTTCGTGGGAAAACGGCGGAAACGGATAATCGCCGCGTGGGGGATCGGTCGGGTCCGTCCCTGCCTGACCGTGGGTGAAGTACCAAGCTTCGGCCTGATCGTAAAAGGGTGCGAGATCAGCATAACAGATGGGCCAAGCGCGGGTGTTGCCATCCTTGTGATGACGTATCAGGAAATCGCTTTCGCGCCGACGCAGAACGGCGGCACCATAAAATTTGGTGTTGCCGCCAACATGATAGCCGGTGATCGGCGAGAAGAATTTACCGTGCTGATCCCGACATTGCTCGTGGGTATGGTAGCGATGTTCGGCAAAAACCGTGCGGGGGTCCCAGTTACCCCATTCTCGGGGGAGATAATCGCCCCGTTCCAGAATCAGAATATTCAAACCCGAATCGGCCAGAGCGCGGGCGATGGTGCCGCCGCCAGCGCCACTGCCGATGATAATGACATCGGCGTCCATGTTCAGCCTCCGTGGCGGAATTCCGGATAAATCAGCATCCCGCCATCCACCGCGAGGGTGGTGCCGGTAATGTAACTGGCCAGATCGCTGGCGAGAAAGGCCACCACATTGCCGATCTCTTCGGGTTTGCCGAGACGGCCCATGGAAATTTTCTCATCCAGGTCTTTGAGGGACTGGGGGTCACTCCAGACCGACTGATTGATGGGAGTCTGGATGGCGCCGGGAGCGATAGCCACCACCCGGATGCCCTTATCCGCCGTTTCCTGGGCGAGGGTCTTGGTGAACATGGATAAGCCTGCCTTGGCACTGGTATAGGCGCTGTAGCCTTCCCAGGGAATGAACTCATGCACAGAGGTGATATTGATGATCACCCCGCGTTTGGCCTTCTCCATGCGCGGAATGGCGGCACGGGCGCAGTAGTAGGGGCCCATGAGATCGACGG
>DAIAVG010000188.1 GCA_027445725.1 Acidithiobacillus sp. | reverse complement strand
GATTTGTTGGGGGGATGGGACGGCCGTCAAGGAAGATGCCCATTGGGTGCGCGGGTATGCTCCTCGGGGACAAAAGCCGGTATTGGCTGTTCCCGCCCGATGGACCACACTATCCATGATCCCGGCAATTTCTCCGCAGGGCAAAGTCGCTTTCCAGATTGTCGAAGGCAGCATGGATGCGGAGCGTTTCATCGCTTTTCTCACGGCCCTGATTCAGAATGCGCCCAGGAAAATCTATCTGGCAGTCGATAATCTGCGTGTGTATCATGCCAAGGTGGTAACGGCTTGGCTCGCGGATAAAAAAGACCGTATTGAACTGGCCTTTCTGCCGCCCTGTGCGCCGGAATCCAACCCCGACGAATACCTGAACCGGGACTTCAAAACGGCTCTACGCGTCGGCGCAGTCAGCACTGGGAAAAACTCGCTGATGGCCAAGGCAACAGCCTTCATGGAGCGTCTGCGCCAAATGCCGCACAAGGTCACCAGCTATTTTCGCCACCCTTCTGCCCGCTATGCTATGTCGGGTATTTAAGGGCCTGGTTAATAGCATAGATGGCCGCGGACGGGCCTTGGACAAAATCTTTATGGAAAGGCTCTGGCGCAGCGTGAAGTGCGAGGATATTTATTTCAGGACTATAAGGCGCTGGAACTGGTGATTGGGCGGACCGCCACTTTGAGTTCTACAATGGTCGCTGTCTGCAACAGTCCCCCGTTTATGCTATACCAGATCAGGTTTACCTGACCGGTGAGGGGGCCGGGCCTGTATTGCGGACAAGTATCCGAAGATCGCAGCGTAGACATTGCTCACGGATGATTTGGGGCGGCGGCATTCCGCTGCAGTAGAAACAACCGGACCAGCTTAAATTGACTCTTTAACTGTCTTGACCAATGGGTACACCTTAGCTCTGGGTGCCTGATTTTATCGCCTAGTACAACTGGGAGCATCGTCACAGCCGCATTCGCTTCGTCACTCTGGCCCATCGTCATCGGGGCGAAGATCGTGCGCTGCTGGCGAAACGCTGTGCCCTCCATGAAGCGGCCAAGGCAACGAATTCTGCGCGCTGGTCAGGCGGCACACGCAACTGGACACCGATCGGTGCGGTAGATCTGAATCCTCAGCGGCAGGATAAAGGCGGCTTAAAAATTAAGAGATGCGACAACCACCTTGACAGACGGCGATTTACAAGGCGCTTCACTGGGTCATGAGTAATGCTTGCTCACTCTCACGTTCTGAGTTTATAGGTAATCTTTATGGTAAAGCGACTGTTACGGCTTGCGCGGCGCACGACTGATTTATATACCGAGACAGGATCTAAACGCATAGCTTTTGTTTTTTTCTTGAAATCGATGGCAGCAAAGGCATCGCTCATAGCAACACATCTCTGGTCCTTCAGGCGATATCTCATGCCATGGCGCCTTGCCGTAGAGGCCCGACAACTTGAATCGATACGGAAGGCTGGGCGGTTGGTAATCGCCTTGACCGTCTCGGGTGGGCTTGGTGATCTCATCGTCATAGCGCGCTGCATGCGCGATCTCGCCGCCAGTGTGGAGCCTTTTTCTTTCGATGTCTTCGCGCCATCACCAGGGATGGCATTGTGGGTATTCGCTAACGTTCCTGGGTTCAATGAAGCCTATCCTGACTCATTAGCGGATCTGAGGGGGCGAGCTTACGACCTGCGGTTCCAAATGAATCAGACGGCCACTGTTGTGGGCGAGAGGGTGCGTTGGGCGCGTCTGCGTGAGACGCCGCGCATGCTTGATTCTGTGCGAAAATTAATATTTATGCGCCGCCGTAAAGGGTTGGAACCGTATATTGTGAATCATCCAAAACTAGATAACGGGCTAGCACGAAAGGCCGTATTTTGGAACAGAAACCGCAACAATTTTCTACATCTGATGCTGGGTATCGAGTACGGTGGCGACCAATTTGAAGTCGACTCAGATGGCACAATCTTGGCGCGCTTGGGCCTTGAGGGTCGACCCTTCGTGACAGTACACAACGGATTCGATGCCAATTTTATAGTTTCCGGCCAGCGTGCCACGAAGTGTTACCCGTACTTCGCTGATGTAGTGTCGGGGGTGAAAGCTGCGCACCCCGACTTGCTCATTATACAGATCGGGACGATCACCAGTGATCCTATCCCGGGGGTGGACCTCAATCTGATCGGGCAGACCAGCCTGAGAGAGGTGGCCGGGCTCATACGCTCGGCGGAGCTGCACATTGACAACGAGGGCGGCATCGTGCATCTGGCTGCCTGCTACGGTCGCAAGAGTCTAGTGGTTTTTGGCCCAACGCCATCAGACTACTTTGGTTACCCACACAACCTTAATGTGGAGCCGCTGCGGTGCGGTGGTTGCTGGTGGATCGACGATCTTTGGATGGACCGCTGCCCACGTGGAATGAATAAGCCAGAATGTATGTTTGCTCAGCCTTCTGAAAAAATTGTTTTGCTGGTATGCGAGTCGTTGGGATATGCTAGCCAAGCTAGCGTTATGGCTGCTAACGGAAGCGCTACAACCAGCTATAACTTTCCCGGAGCCACAGTGAGTTCGTGATTTTGATGCGGTGGCCCTGACCATTATGATAAGATCAGAATAGATCTTGAAGGTGAAGAGGGCGAGGCTGTGTATGGGGTGAAGACGAAAGATATTCTCAGTTGTATATCGCGATAACGTCCAATCCAAAGGCGCTCCTTCGTCAATCAATGGCTATGTATTGATTTTGAAAGGGCTTCTGGTTGATTTCGCAAGGGAACCTCTGATCTGGGGCATTGGATATACTTAGGGCATCATGGGTACGAAGGAGCGTGAGATGTCCGGGCAGATGACGTTTGCAGAGCATCAAGGTCTTTCCCGTCGTCGCAAGCTGACCAGGCGGGAGCGTTTTCTGGCGGAGATGGATGCGGTTGTGCCCTGGAAGCGGTTGGTGGCCCTGATTGAGCCGCACTATCCTCGTGGCGGCAGTGGACGCAAGCCGATGCCGGTAGAGCGGATGTTACGCATCCACTTCCTGCAGCAGTGGTATGCCTATTCTGATCCTGGCATGGAAGAGGCCCTCCATGAAATCCCGCTGCTCCGGCAATTTGTCGGCATCGATCTGGGGCAAGACTTTGTCCTGGATGAGACGACCATCCTCAAATTCCGGCGCCTGCTGGAAAGGCAGAAACTCGCCTCGGTCATCTTTGCGGAGGTGCAACCGGTTCTGGGAGAGAGGGGTCTGGTGCTTGCGGAAGGCAAAATGGTTGACGCCACCCTGATTCACGCGCCGGGTTCCACCAGGAATCAGGATCGGAAACGGGATCCGGAGATGCGCCAAACGAGGAAAGGCAACCAGTGGTACTTTGGGATGAAGGCGTGTGTGGCGACGGATCCGCAAGGCATTATCGGGGCGGTGGAAGTCACGGCGGCCAGCGTCCCGGACCATCCGGTGCTGGAAGCCCTGGTCACCGGAGACGAAAAGACGGTGCTGGCGGACCGCGGCTATGATTACCCCCAGTCCATGAAATGCTGGAAGATCGGGGGATTCAGGATGCCGTCGCCCGGCGGCGCTATCCGGGCCAGAAAACGGGACTGCAGGCGCTCAGGCGCTTCAACCGCAGTGTGGTGCGCTTACGGGCGCACGGGGAACATGCCTTCCGGGTGCTGAAGTGTCCGTTTGGCTACCGCAAGACCCGTTACCGGGGACTGGCCAGGAACGGTGCCCAGCTGACCGCGCTGTT
>DAIAVG010000187.1 GCA_027445725.1 Acidithiobacillus sp. | reverse complement strand
CCGAGAATCCGCCAAATACCACCGTATGGATCGCCCCGATCCGCGCACAGGCGAGCATGGCGATGACCGCCTCTGGCACCATGGGCATGTAGATCGCGACCCGATCCCCCTTTTGCACCCCCTGATGTTTGAGGACATTGGCAAAAAGGCACATTTCGCGGTGTAACTGCGCGTAGGTCAGGGTTCGGACGCTGCCATCCTCGCCCTCCCAGATCAGGGCTGCTTTGTGCCGGGCCGCACCTTGCAGATGGCGATCCACGCAGTTGTGCGCCACATTGAGCTGACCATCGCTGAACCAGCGATAGAAGGGGGCACGATCGGTCTCCAACACCTGTTGAAACGGGACCTCCCAGTCCAGATGCTGGCGCGCCAAATCCCCCCAAAAGCGATCTGGATCCTCTATCGCTTGCCGATTCATGCGTGCAAAGGTTTCCGCATCCATATTGGCCCGATTGGCAAAATCGGTGGGGACGGCAAAGGAGCGAGTTTCGGCCAGGGTAGAGTCAATGGATGTCGGCATAAATTACTCGGTGAAGGTGTTAATACCGATGAACGGGCAGCTTTTAAACATAGCACTGCGCAAACTCTGTTGCCACTCAATGCGGCCAATCGGCTCACGCCGTTGCCGCTTCCTGTATCGTATTGCCTTCCAGCACATAGAGCTCGGCTTTGGTGAGCGCCACGGGCGTCCCGAACAACACCAGCACATCCCCAGGCATGAGTACCGTATCGGGGGAGGGTTCGCGCCCGCGAATCCCATGGCGGCGCACAGCCACGACTGCCACCCCGAAACTGGTCAGGTTCAGTTCGCGCAGACTGAGATGGAGGCCAAAAGCCGTTTCGCCCAGAGCGATAGACGCCAGTCGCGCCGAACCCTGATCTTCGCCCGGCTCCGAACTCCCCCAAAAGGCTCCCCGAAAAAACTGATAGCGCTCCTGCCGGAAGCGCCGTACCCGACGTAGCACCGTACTGATCGGGAAGCCGATCAGCAACAGGGCCTGCGAGGCCAGCATCAGCGCACCTTCGGTCACTTCCGGCACGACTTCATCCGCCCCCGCGGCCTCCAGCTTCTCCAACTGACTGTCGTCATGGGCGCGGACGACCACCGGCAAGTCCGGGCGCAACTCCTTGATAATAGACAGGACCCGCTGGCTGGACGCGACATTCGCATAGGTGATCACTACGGCCCGAGCCGAAAAAATCCCTGCTGCCTGCAACACATCGCGGCGACTGGCATCCCCATAAAAGATGGATTCACCCGCGGACTGCGCCTGGCGTACGCGTACCGGGTCCAGATCAAGGGCCATAAAGGGAATGCCTTCTTCTTCCAAGACCCGCCCCACACTTTGTCCCACCCGGCCGTAGCCACAGAGCACGACATGGGCCTGCAAATTTGCCGAGCGGATATCGGCCAGTTGCTGATCGCGATGGCTGCGATAGCTGCCCACCAGTTGGCGCGCCAGCCAGCCATTGCGCTCCACCAGGATGGGCGCCAGCATCATGGACAGGAGCATGCCGCCCAGGACCGGTTGCAGCACATGGGCAGGCAACAGTTGGTATTGATTGGCTAAAGCTAGCAACACAAAGCCAAACTCCCCTGCCTGCGCCAGCACAATGGCTGAGCGCAATGCCACGCCCGGCTCGTAGCCGAAAAGACGGGCCAGCCCCCAGACCAGCGCACCCTTCAGCAGCAGAATCATGGCCAGCACGATTAAAACCCAGGCCAGATTCGCCCACCACGCAGGGAGATCCACGAGCATACCGATGGTGACGAAAAAGAGTCCCAGCAAAATGTCGCGGAAAGGCGCGATGTCCGCTTCCACCTGGTAACGGTAGGCCGTCTCGGAAATCAGCATCCCTGCCACAAAGGCCCCCAAGGCCAGCGACAATCCCGCCTGTTCGGTGATCCATGCCAGACCCAAGGTCACCAGTAACACGTTGAGCATAAATAGCTCTGTGGACTTACGGTTGGCCACGAACTGAAACCAGGGCCGCATCACCGGCCGCCCGATCACCAGCAAGACCAACAGCACCAGCACCGCCTTGAGTCCGGCCATAGCCAAATCATAGGGTAGATTAGTGGTCGAACCGGCAAGGGCAGGGATCAGAATCAGTAGCGGCACTACGGCCAGGTCCTGAAAAAGCAGCACACTCACCGCAATACGCCCATGCCGGGTCTGCATTTCCATTTTTTCGGCCAGTGCGCGCACGACCATGGCGGTGGATGACATGGCCAGAATCCCGCCAAGGATCACCCCTGTCTTCCAGGAAAGCGGGATGAGCAAAGCGATACCGACGAAGAGCAGACTGGTCAGGACCACCTGGGCCAGTCCCATCCCGAACACCAGACGACGCATACTCAGAAACTGCGCCAGACTGAATTCCAGCCCGATGCTAAACATCAGGAAAACCACGCCGAAAGCGGCGAGTTGCCGGGTACTGGCAAGATCTGGCACTACAGCCAGGGCATGTGGACCGAGAATGATGCCAGTCAGCAGATAAGCAAACACCGCCGGCAGACGCAGGTAGCGCAGAAAGCCGACCAGCAGCACCCCGGTAGCCAGGAGCAGGATAATCGTCAACAGACCGTGGTCTTGCATGTTCCTCCTCGGACATGGCGGCGCCCTCTTAAGGGGTACCATTTATTTTTTGCAGCAGGAATAGAGGTAGGTCTGAGCCCGGATAAAAGAGCAGGGCGATGGCGTCTTATGGGAAGACGCCTGCTTTCTGCTATCATAGCTGGAAAAGGAGGATCACGCATGTACATCGTCACTGGCGGTGCCGGTTTTATCGGCGCCAATCTCGTGCAAGCCCTCAATCAGCGGGGCATTACGGACATTCTCGTCGTGGACCACCTGACCCGCGCCGACAAGTTTCTCAATCTCACCGACCTGGAAATTACCGACTACATGGAGGCAGAGGCTTTTCTGCGCCTGATAGAGAATGGACACCTGAAGGGTGTCGATGCCATTTTCCACGAAGGCGCCTGCTCCGACACCATGGCCACCGACGGCCGTTACGTCATGGAAAACAACTTCGCCTTCAGCAAAACACTGCTACATTGGTGTCAGCGTCATAATGTCCCCTTCCTCTACGCCTCCAGCGCGTCCGTCTACGGTATGACTGGCGCCTTCGTCGAGGAGCGTGCCGCGGAATCTCCGCTCAACATCTACGGATTCAGCAAATTTCAGTTCGACCAGTATCTCCGACGGATGTGGACAGATTTGCGCGCCCCGGTGCATGGTTTTCGTTATTTCAATGTCTACGGCCCACGCGAGTTCCACAAAAATCGCATGGCCTCAGTGGCGCTGCATTTTTTCAAACAATACCGACTGGACAATCATGTTCGCTTGTTCGCGGGTACGGGCGGCTATGCCGATGGCGAGCAGCGGCGTGATTTCATTCACGTGGACGATGTGGTTGCCGTCAATATGCACTTTTTGGATCACCCGCACAGCGGAATCTACAATGTGGGCACCGGGCAGGCGCAGAGTTTCAACGAAGTGGCAGTCGCCGTCATCAATAGCTTGGAGCACCGCGCTAACCGCCCGACACTGACCCTGCCCGCACTGCAGAAAACGCAGGCCATTCGTTACGTCAATATGCCCGAAGCCCTGAATGGTAAGTACCAGAGCTTCACCCAGGCGGAAATCAGTAAACTGCGCGGTGCAGGATATGACAGAACCTTTCTGACCGTGGGACAGGGGGTGGATCGCTATGTGCAATGG
>DAIAVG010000186.1 GCA_027445725.1 Acidithiobacillus sp. | reverse complement strand
GGTGGATATCTCTTTTTATCGCGACGACTTCAGCCAGATCGGCCTGCACCCGCAGGTGCGCGCCTCGGATATCCCCTTTGATGTCGATGGCCGCGATATCATTCTGGTGGACGATGTCCTCTACACCGGCCGCACCGTGCGCGCCGCTATGAATGAAATCTTCGACTATGGGCGACCGGCCCGCATCCGTCTGGCGGTGCTGGTAGATCGCGGCGGGCACGAGCTGCCAGTGGCCGCCGATGTGGCGGCGCTACGCCTGAATGCCACAGCGGGCGAGCACATTAAGCTGCGCGGCCCCGACCCCTTGCGTCTGGAACTGGAGCAGCGGAGTCCGCAGCCATGAGTGCCACCACCTTTCGTTTTGGTGAAGGAAACCCGCAATACGACGCCCAGGGCCGTCTGCGTCATCTGCTCAGTACCGAAGGGCTTCGGGAGCGCGAGTTACTGCAGATTCTCGATGCGGCGGAATCTTTCCTCAGTATTGCCCACCGCAGTGTCAAAAAGACCCCCACCCTGCGTGGCCGCACCATCGTCAATCTCTTTTTTGAGAACAGCACGCGGACCCGCAGCACCTTTGAACTGGCCGCCAAGCGCCTCTCGGCGGATGTGCTGAATATCGCCGTCAGCACCAGTAGTGCCAGCAAGGGCGAATCCCTCATGGATACGGTCAATAATCTGATGGCCATGCAGGTGGATGGTTTTGTCATCCGCCATCCTGAGGCGGGAGCAGCTCATCTGGTCGCGCGCCATCTCGGCGACTCGGCGCTGGTGGTGAATGCCGGTGACGGTCAGCACGCCCATCCCACCCAGGCCCTGCTGGATGTGTTCACCATCCGCCGTCTGGCGGGGCCGATTGAAGACCGGGTGGTGGCCATTGTCGGTGATGTGCTCCATTCGCGGGTGGCGCGCTCGCAGATTCATGCCTTGTCCATTCTCGGCTGCCCGGAAATTCGCGTCATCGGCCCGCGCACCCTGGTGCCCGAAGAACTCTCGGCGCTGGGGGTGCATGTCTACCATGATCTGCAGGCCGGTTTGCGCGGAGTGGATGTGATTTGCGCCCTGCGCCTGCAACGGGAGCGCATGGAGTCGCACCGTCTGCCCAGTCTTGATGAATTTCATCGCCGCTTCGGGCTGACCCCGGAGCGCTTGCAGTGGGCAGAACCCGGCGCGCTGGTGCTGCATCCGGGTCCCATGAACCGCGGGGTGGAAATCGCCTCGGAGGTGGCGGATGGTGCTCAGTCAGTGATTCTTCAACAGGTAGCCCATGGTCTGGCGGTGCGGATGGCGGTGCTCACCATCCTCGCTGGCGCGGCGGGCGGGGAGTGAGGACCATGCACAGAATCATACGCAATATTCGGGTCATGGACCCCGGCGACGGCTTTGACGCGGTCACCGATCTGGCCATAGCCGACGGCCGGATTGTCGCGCGGAGGCCTCTGCCCACTGACTTTACCGCAGAAGAGGTGCTGGATGGCAGTGGCTTGATCGCCTGCCCCGGTTTCGTCGAAACTTCTTTTCAGGCGCACACGCCCGGTCATGGCCGGGATGGTGATCTTGCCAGTGAATTATGCGCGGCGGTGGCCGGTGGCGTGACTCAGGTTTTGCTGCGGCCGGATACTCAGCCCATGGCGGATACCCCGGCCGTTTTACAGGAGCAGCGCGTCCTGGCGGATCGTCTGGCCTTGGCCAAGGTGCATCTGTCCGGTGCCTTTACTAGCCAGCTTCAGGGCGCGGCGCTGACCGAGATGGCGAGTTTGGCAGAGGCCGGCGCCATTGCCTTTGGTCAGGCCAAGGAGCCCGTACCCAGTGCGGCGTTGTTGCGGCTGGCGCTGAGCTATGCGGCGGATTTGGGTTTGCCCGTATTACTCCATGGCGAAGAGCCAGAGTTGGCGGCCCATGGGGTGATGCACGAAGGCCGTCTGAGCATCCGCTTAGGCCTGACCGGACGCCCGGCGGCGGCGGAGCAGATCGGTGTGCAGCGGGATATCGCCATTGCCGCGCTCAGCGACTGCCCCATCCATTTTCCGCATTTGAGTACCGCCGCGGCGGTGGCCGAGGTTGCAGCGGCCAGGCAGCGTGGTGAACCGGTGACTTGTGGGGTGAGTATCCATCATCTGTTGCTCACCGAGCAGGATGTTGGATTTTTCAACCTCCATGCCAAGATCCTGCCGCCCTTGCGCTCCACTGCAGAGCGCGATGCCCTGCGCCATGCGCTGGCTACGGGCGTTATAACGGCCATCAGCAGTGATCACAGCCCCTGGGGCGTGGACCGCGAAGGCATGACCTTTACCCAGGCGCCATTCGGCATCGCTGCCGTGGAATGGCTCCTGCCCCTGGCGCTGCGGCTGGTGGATGAAGGGGTGGTGGATTTGATGACGGTGCTGAGCCTGCTGAGTGTCGGCCCGGCCCAGGCCCTTGGTTTGCCCGCGCCATCCCTGGCGGTTGGCGCTACCGCAGACCTCTGTATCTTCGATCCGGAGTCCTATTTCACCGTGGAGCCAGCGCGGCAGTGGAGCCGGGGCCGGAATCTTCCCTATGGGCAGTGGGAGTTGCGCGGGCGGGTGCGCTATACCCTGGTGGAGGGACGGGTGGTTTTCCGCGGGTGAGGGTAACGCTCACTTTGGATGGGTTATAATAATTTTTTTCTGCTTGAGTGGAATCACATTTGATTGTGAATGATTGGCATATGTATCCCAACTCGGCGCGTACTCCTCAGCCTGATTTCCCCATACGGACCACCCTTTACGGGGACCTCTGGCGAATAGTTCAAGGTAGGGTCCGGGGCTGCATGCCTCAATGATAGCGTATTGCTCGTCCGGTTTGCGGCTATGCTCGCGCTTTTGTGAAGAAATGATGTTTTCCTGACTTCTCCCCGGCTGCAAGGTCCGGGCATTTTTCCCTCGTACACCAAAAAGGATCATCTCTGTTACATTTCGGAAATAAAAGCCGACGCCTCTTCTGTCAGGCCCACCATCTTTTCTGATTTTGTACCATATCATATTGGTTTTATAGGTGAATCCCCAGCGCTCCATTACCTGCATACCGTCGGCCAGGAGCGCGTTCGGCACCCAAAGGTAGAGGTGTGCCATGTCGGTGACGATTGTTTCTACAGGAAGTTCTTTTATTTCTTGCAGAGTCATCGTTGAGTATCGGGAGAGACGCTTGTGCTCTGGCGCCATCTTCCCGGTCCTGTTCTGAAACTGCCAGGGTGGATCGGCGAGAACGGTGGTGAATTTTCTTTTCCCTACCGCTTCCAGCAAATCGTCAGACGCGCTCATCATTATTCGTCCTCTGTATAGAGTGATTGAGTGATACCAAATACCAGCAAAGGACAACCGCCCCCGCCGTTACCCTCAATCCGGGGAAGAAGTTTACTCATATGTGTGGTTGACGCGCCATAAGAGGAACCCCTTCCCAGTTGATTAAATATTTCCTGCAGATTATCGCAACGAGTGATGATCACCCCTACGCTAATAGCACGCAAGTCAAATAGCAAACGAAAATTATTGAGGTCCCGATCATAGAATGGATCTTTATTATTCCATTCAATTTCCAGAGCGACTCTGTTGCGAAAACAATCTATCTTATGGGTAGGCGTATCCATTGTGTGTTCGTCGACAACAACATGCGTCTGGAATTCTTTTTCAACCCAGTCACGACCATATAGATAACTGTCAATAAATTCGGAAACTTTGGACTTAGCCCGCCGGGATTGGTAATCCAGCTTCTGTTCAATCGGAAATCAGAAAGTACG
>DAIAVG010000185.1 GCA_027445725.1 Acidithiobacillus sp. | reverse complement strand
GGCAGCAGACTTCCCTGAAAGACCAGCGCCCCGGTGATGTTGCCAAAAGCCAGCGTATCCTTGCCGCGGCGAATCCAGAGGATGCTGTTGATCTTTTCCGGCAACTCCGTGGCGATGGGCACCACCAGCAAAGACAGGATCAGTGCAGAAATGCGGAGCCAGTGCGAGAGCCCCTCAATCCCATCGACAAAGAGGTTGGCACCGAAAACAATCATGCCTAGCCCTATGGCAAGCTGGATCAAGATGACCGGCATCTTCGTGGGCAGGCCGGTCTTGCTCAAGTACAAGGCATGCCCTGCTTCGGTGCCGTGCCCCTCGGCGACCAGCGCCGCAGAGGCGCGCAATGTCACCATCACATACAGAAAATACAGTGTGACCAGTATCAGGCCGATGCCAATACGTGCCAGAGTAATGTGGTGGGGCACAAAGAGGGCAACGGCGGACAGACCAAAGGCGGACAGAAACCAGCCAAGATCGCGACGCAAGCCCGTAGGTTCCGGATTTAACGCTCCGCGCCAGCCGCGTTGTGGCGACACAAACAGCGCCATCATGAACAATGTCAGCGTGGACAGCATCATGGGGGCGCCCAGAATGGCACCTACCCCCACCTCTTCTCCCAGGTGTACCGGTTGCCCGCTGGTCGCAGCAAAAACCGCAACAACAGGCACCATAGCCTCGGGAAGCGCTGTGCCCACCGCCGCAAAAATAGAACCCGTAACGCCATCGGAAATGCCCAGACGGTCGCCCAGATGCTCCAGTGCGTTGGTAAATGCCTCGGCGCCGGCGAGGATGATGATAAGGGCGGCGACCAGCAGGAGGATATTCATGGGCGCATTATGCCATAGACTCTGCACCCCGCAATGTGCCGCAGGATGAGTTCTTCTGCAGATTATGGTTATACTTGCGGGATACATTCAGCCGGGCAGCAGGAGAAGGACGATGCAGAAGCTGTGCAGCTTTTTTGACCGGGACATTTACCATGTGGAAGGCGGACAGGGAAGCCCCGCCGTCTATTTCATGGCGGATAAAGATGCGGGCGGCATTCTCATTAACGCACCACGCTTCCGCCCCAGGCTGCAAGCCGAACTGAGCGCCATCGCCCCCTTGCAGGTGCTTTTCCTGCCCAGTCGCTTTGGGGCGCAGGATATTGCGCAATGGCAGGCGGCGGGCTGCAAGCTGGTGGCCCAGCCGGCAGAAGGTAAGGTTCTGGGCGTTCCTATTGATGTGCCACTGGATAGTAAGCTGCGTCTGACCCGCACCATCGATTTCCTGCCCATGTCTGGACGTACGGCTGGGAGTTGCGCCATGCGCCTGCGTAACAAACCGGGTGCCATCTTCTTTGGGCCGATCCTGGAGAGCAAAACGGCGGAGCAATGGCCGACTCTGGTGCCACATGCCGACGATGCCTCCTGGGAGATGCGCCTCTTCGGTAGCCTGGGCTTGCAGGATGTCCGCTATGCCTATGCCTTCACCGATACCTTTACGCCGGATCAGACCCCCATCGGGCCGGATGCCGACGCGGCCATCCAAACGCAGTTGCAGTCGGTGCTGGACACTGACTGAGTTCAGCCCTTTGTTGACGTAGCCAAAAATCGCTGCAAGTTATCTATAATTGGCGTATAGTGCGGACGCTGAATTCCCTTCGTTGTCCAGGTGTGCTCATGTCTCAAGAATCCGATCTCCGCTTTATTGATTTCGCCCTCGCTGAACCGATCCAAAAAGCGGTGACAGAGATCGGCTACGAACAGCCATCGCCCATTCAGGCGCAGAGTATCCCGCCGCTACTGGAGGGGCGCGATGTTATCGGTCTGGCGCAAACCGGTACCGGCAAGACTGCGGCATTTGCTTTGCCGCTGTTAAGCCGCGTCGATTTTAGTCTGCGCGTGCCGCAGTTGCTGGTGCTGGCACCGACCCGGGAGCTCGCCATACAAGTAGCTGAGGCCATGCAAAGTTACGCTAAGTTCCTCCCCGGATTCCACGTGCTGCCCATCTATGGCGGACAGTCCATGACCTTGCAACTCAAGCAACTACAGCGAGGTGTGCAGGTCGTAGTGGGTACGCCCGGGCGCATTCAGGATCACCTGCGCCGTAAAACCCTGCGCCTGGACCAGTTGCAGGCCGTGGTGCTGGATGAAGCCGACGAAATGCTGCGCATGGGCTTCATTGACGCGGTGGAGGATATCCTCAAACATACGCCCGATAGTCGGCAGGTGGCACTCTTCTCCGCGACTATGCCGGATGCCATCCGCCGCATCGCCAAAACCTATTTGCGCGACCCCCTGGAAATCCGTGTTAAATCGGCGACGACTACGGTGGCCGCCATTCGCCAGCGCTATTGGCAGGTCAGCGGTACCCACAAGCTGGATGCCCTTACCCGTATTTTGGAAGTAGAGGAGAGTAACGCCTGGCTGATTTTTGTGCGCACCAAAACGGCGACGGTAGAGTTGGCGGAGCGCCTGGAAGCGCGCGGCTATGCCTGTGGCGCCCTCAATGGCGATCTCAGTCAAGCCTTGCGCGAGCAGACCATTGAGCGACTGAAGGCGGGGACGTTGGATATTGTCGTTGCGACCGATGTGGCGGCCCGCGGTTTGGATGTCGAACGGATCACTCATGTGATCAATTACGATATCCCGAACGACACCGAAGCCTATGTTCACCGCATTGGACGCACGGGACGTGCCGGACGTACCGGGGACGCTATTCTCTTTGTTGCGCCGCGCGAACGTCACTTGCTGCGCGCCATCGAGCGGGCGACGGGTCAGACGATCACGGCGATGCATCTGCCCAGCATGGAAGATGTTGCAGATCGGCGGATGAGCCAGTTCAAGGATCAGTTGTCGGACGTATTGAATAGTCAGGATCTGGCGGTTTTTGAATCCCTCATTGCGGATTATCAGCAGGAAAACGATGTGGGTTTGGGAGAAATCGCTGCGGCGCTGGCTTACATGGTGCAGAAAGAGCGGCCCTTGATTCCCGTTGAGGCCGCAGTATCCAAGCCGATGCGCAGCGACTCCGTCAGTTCGGGCCGGCCGCCCTCATCACATCGTCGCTCTGAAGACGATCGGGGCGTACGGCCGCCGCGCGGTGGTGCCGCATCGGGAGGGGAGGATGTGCCCATGCGTCGCTTCCGTCTGGACGTGGGTGAAAGCCATGGCGCGCAAGTCAAAAATATTGTGGGTGCGATCGCCAATGAGGCCGGGATACCCAGCCGCAATATTCGCAAGGTACAGATTAACGCGGAGCATACCACTGTCGAGCTTCCCGCAGATATACAGCCGTCGGTTTTACAGCATCTGCAAAAGGTGTGGGTCGCTGGACGGCCTTTGCAGATCGCCCCGACCGATGCTGGTGCGCCTGTGGGGCGTGCGCCCGCCAAGCCACGTACAGCCGCCCGTGAAGAGCCGCGGGTACCGCGCAAGATACTTTCTGCCAAGCCGACGACAAAAAGTGAGTATAAATCGAAGGAACGTAGCGCTGGTGCGGCAAAGCGGAAGAAACCCGTGCGCTAGCCGAACAAAAGAAAACCGGAATCGCGAAAGCCAGACCGGTAAAGTTGCTTTTCCCCGCAGGGGGGACGGATGGCTGAGAGAGCCACCCGTTGGGCTTATTAAGCCCGGCGGACCTTCTCGGCCTGCAAACCCTTCGGGCCACGAGTCACTTCAAAATTGACGCGCTCGCCTTCGGCCAGGGTCTTGAACCCCGTACCTTCAATAGCGGAGTGATGCACGAAGACATCTTCCTTGCCATCTTCCGGCGTAATGAACCCAAACCCCTTG
>DAIAVG010000184.1 GCA_027445725.1 Acidithiobacillus sp. | reverse complement strand
GTCGATCATCTGTCCCGCCTCAAGCAAAACCTGATTCGCCGTAAGGCGGACAAAAGAGTGCGGCTCGGTGACTAGAAAACAGCGCATTGTTTTTGCCGGGACACCGGAGTTCGCGCGCCTCATTCTGGCCGAATTGCTGCAAGGGCCGGAAGAAGTCGTCGGCGTATTTACCCAGCCGGATCGTCCGGCAGGCCGGGGGCGGGCGTTGCAGGCCAGCCCGGTGAAGCAGGAGGCTGTGGCCGCAGGCATTCCCGTTTTTCAGCCGGAATCGTGTAAAACGGGCGAGGCTCTGGACCTGCTCCGGAGCCTGGCGCCGGATTTGCTGATCGTCGTGGCCTATGGACAGATTTTACCGCAGGCGATTCTTGACCTGCCGACGCGCGGCGCCATC
Organism: Acidithiobacillus sp.; assembly: GCA_027445725.1. The sequence continues at coordinate 3,392 of DAIAVG010000184.1, read as the reverse complement.
AATGTCCACGCCAGTCTCCTGCCCGCCTGGCGCGGCGCGGCGCCCATCGCCCGGGCCATCGCGGCGGGCGACAAAGAAAGCGGTGTCGCCATCATGCAGATGGAAGCCGGGCTCGACTCCGGTCCGGTGCTGTGGGCGGAGCGCGTGCCCATTGCGCCCGATGACACGGCGGCCAGCCTCCATGACCATTTGGCGCGGCTGGGCAGCGATGCCTTGCGTCAGGCCCTGGACCGGCTCTGGGCGAATCGGCTCAAACCCGTGCCCCAGGACCCGGCGCTGGTGACCTATGCCCGCAAGCTGAAGAAAGAAGAGGCGATGCTCGACTGGCGGCTCCCCGCGGCGACGCTGGAGCGTCTGGTGCGGGCTTTCAATCCCAGCCCTGTCGCCCATACCCTTTTTCGCGACAAAGGCTTGCGGGTCTGGCAGACGCGGGTGCTGCCTGTGCGGGGCGATCAGGCGCCCGGCACCATCGCTGCCGTGGAAAAAGACGGGGTAGTGGTGACCTGTGGCGAAGATCAATTGCAGTTGTTGGTGGTGCAACCGGCGGGCAAGGGCGTACTCAGCGGTAGTGATTTCGCCCGCGGTTATCGCCCGCAGGTTGGCGAAGTGCTGGGATGAGGGAAGAGCGGACAGGGATTGAACGGGTAAAAAGCACATCGGGTGTGGCGGTGCGCAAGGCCGCTATTGCCGTATTGCGGGGCGTGGATAGCGGGCAGACGGTGGACGCCGCCCTGTTGCCGATGGTGTTGACCGGTGTTGATCGGGCGACCTTGCAATGGCTGGTGCTGGGCACGCTGCGCGAGTATCTGCTCTTGCAGGCCCTGGCCGCTCAATTGCTGCGCAAAGGCTGGCGCGAGGAAGATACGGATTTGGGTTTTTTGCTGAGTCTAGCCCTTTTTGAGTTGCGTCACGGGCAACGGCCAGCCTTCGCCTTGGTCAATGATTGGGTTGAGATGACAGAGGCCCTGAAAAAACCCTGGGCGCGCGGTCTGATGAATGCCGTTCTGCGCCGTTATCTGCGTGAGCGGGAGGTTTTGGATGCGGCACTGGCCGATCGCGATCTCGGGCATCCGGCCTGGCTGGCGGCGCGTTTACGCGCGGCCTATCCGCAAGACTGGCCCGCCATTGCCGCGGCCAATAACACCGCGCCGCCCCTCTGGCTGCGGGTGAATACGCAACGGGTGGATCCCGGTAAATATCGGCAGTTGCTGGCAAAACAAGGCCTGGAGGCCGAGGGCGTGACGTGGAGTGATGCGGCCTTGTGTCTGCCCGCCAGTGTGCCGGTAGCGACCCTGCCGGGCTGGGATGCCGGTTGGGTGGCGGTACAGGACGGAGCGGCACAACTGGCGGCCCATATTCTCGCGCCCCAGGAGGGGGAACGGATTCTGGATGCTTGCGCGGCCCCTGGCGGCAAGACCGCCCACCTATGGGCACTGGGGGCGACGCGCCTGGATGCCCTGGACCGCTCCGCAGAACGCCTGAACCGCGTGCGCGAGGCCCTGGAAAGGCAAGGCGGTACGGTACATTTGCAGGCGGCCGATGCCGCAGAAACCGCTACCTGGTGGAATGGCGAGCCCTATGACGCCATTCTCCTGGATGCGCCCTGTACCGGCACCGGGGTCATCCGTCGCCACCCTGACATCCGTCTGCGCCGCCAGCCGGAAGAGGTGGCCGAGGCCGTAGCGCAACAGGCGCGCCTGCTGGAGGGCCTGTGGCCTTGTCTGCGCCCCGGCGGCCGGCTGCTCTATGCCACCTGTTCGGTGCTACCCGAAGAAAACGAGGAACAAATCATCGCCTTTCTCCAGAGTCATCCCGATGCGCGCCGTTCTGCGCACGCGCTGACCGGACAACGCCTGCCCGGACAGGAAAACATGGATGGCTTTTTCTATGCCTTGCTGGAGAAGGGTGCGTGAGCCAGGATGGTGCGTTGCATTTGCCCATCAGCAGAAATTGGCAACAGCAATTGGTCGTTATCCTGGTTGGGCTTTGCTGTTTTTGGGGTCTGGCAGGGATCGCCGTGGCTGGCCCTGCGTTTCACGTGGAACATTTGCAGGTGACCCCGCAGGAGAATGCCGTTGAAATCAATGCCAGCGTGCAACTGGGCAAGGAGGCACTCCTGCAACAGATCCTCGACCAGGGGCAGACCCTGGTCTGGGTGGTGGAGGCGGAGTGGCGGGAGCCCGAACCCTTCTCCTTCATTCCCGGTGTGGGGGTACATGCACACCGGGAGCAGCACTGGCGCATCCACTATTATCCCCTGACTAACCAATACGCCATTGAGGATCAGCACGGGGCGCTCACCTTGTACGCGCACTGGAGTGCGGTCGCCACCGCACTGGCCCAGGTGCATGATTTCATGCTCCCGCTGGTCCACGGTGCGGCGCGCGGTCAGGTGGCATTGCGGGTGTATATTGATGTTCAGGCCTTACCCCTGCCGTTGCGTTTACGTTCTCTGCTTGGCCACTGGAAACTGGAGTCCCCATGGATCGTCAGCGCGCCCCTTTCGCACTAAGAAACTGGCTGCGTGCCCTGAGTGCCGGCACCACCCCGGAGCAGCAGCGGGTGGGGCCGCGCTGGGGCGCTGTTCTGCTTCTGTTGGCTATCGTTGCCTTTTTGGGGATCAACTTTTTCACCAGCGCCGGGGGGCCGCTGAGCCATTATTTTGTGCCCATGCTGGTGATTTCCGCAGGAATCGTCCTCTCTCTGCTCATTCTGGTGCTGGTCTCGGTGGTGGCGCTGCTGTTGCGCCTGCGGCGCGGCGAGGTGGGCAGTCAACTCGCCACCCGTTTGGTGGTCATCATCACCCTGCTCAGTTTCCTGCCGGCGGTCATCGTCTTCGGTTTTTCCTGGCAATATCTGAATCGGGGTGTGGATTCGTGGTTTAGCAGTGCGGTGCAGACTGCCCTGGATCAGGCCCTGAACGTGGCCAAGGCGGGCGTGGATCGTTACCGTAATTCCACGCTGCTGGCGGCGGAGAGCATTGCCCAGGCCCTGGTGGGGGAGTCTGACAGCAACGCCGTAATCACCGTGATTGCCCTGCGCGATCAGTACCGTTTGAGCAGTGTTACCCTCTTCTCCAGCGATAACCGGATCATCGCCACCAGCAGCGATAACCTCAGTCTGGCGCCGCGTTTGCCGCGTCGGGAAATCCTCGCCATGGAAGAGAGCCATCCGACGGCCACCATCGAGCCGGAACCCAAAGGCGGCTTGCTGGTAAAGGTGCTGATTCCGGTACTGAGCCCGCATCTGGGGGAGAGCAACCGCATGCTCTATGTGGAACAGCCCATTCCTGAGCAATTGACCCAGGCGGCGGAGGCCGTGCAGGTGGCTTATACCCGTTATCACCAGTTGATGCTGATGCGCGAGCCGATGAAAACGGCCTTTCAGCTCAG
>DAIAVG010000183.1 GCA_027445725.1 Acidithiobacillus sp. | reverse complement strand
CGCCATCCAGGAAATGCTGGATATGCATGCCCTGCAAGCGCGTTCCCTGGACTTCTCACCACAGGACATCGCTGTCGCCGACGTGCTGCTCGACCTGCAAAAACGCATGCAACCGCTGACCGATAAAAAAAATCAAATACTGGACTGTGTCGGGTCGGAGGGACTCGGCGTCTATGCCGATCCCCAGAGACTGCGCCAGATCCTCACCAATCTGGTCAGCAACGCCCACAAGTACAGTCCGGCGGGCGGGCAGATCAAGGTTCGCGCGACGGCGCAGCAGGGGGGTACCCTTTTTTGCGTCAGCGACAATGGTCCCGGCATTCCCGATGCCTTGCTGGAACGGGTCTTTGAACGCTTCTATCAGGTGCCGGTCAGCAACCGCCTGCCCCGCGGCACGGGTCTGGGGCTTGCCATCACCCGCGAACTCGTGGGCGCCCAGGGCGGCTGGATCCGCATGCACAATCGCCCCGGAGGCGGTCTCTGCGCCGAGATCTGGCTGCCCGCTGCGCGCAACGTCGGAGCCATTTGATGCGCTGGATCGCTCACTTCTTTCCGACCCTCGCCACGCTCGGCCTCGCCGCAACGCTGAGTGCCTGCGCACAGCTCACGCCACAGCCAGCCCTACCGCCTCCCCTGCCCAGTGCAACACGCAGCATACTGCTCAGTGATCTCGCCCACTGTGGCTTGCCCACATCCGCCGCCTGCGCGCGCATCCATGTGGCGTTAGCCAATGGTTACCTGAGTGGCGGGCCGCTGAATAGCACGGCTTTGGGAAATGCGGCGAGGGAGTTGGGGCTCGCGGCCCAGAATAACGAAGTGGCTGCCGAGACCTTCCCTCTGCGTCGCGTCGTCCACGCCCTGCAAGAGCACACCGCCACCAAGGACGCATGTGTAGCCGAACTCAGACTGGCTCAGGCACGATCCGCGACCGCACAAGCACAATCCGCTGCCGCACAAGCGCGCCTGAATCGCCTGGAAAACCTTCTCCACGACCATGCCGAAAAATCTCTTGACCACCACGTTCCCAAGCAGCCCTAAAATGCCCAAGCCCATCCCCACTATACTCACCGTTGACGACGATCCCGACTTTCTGCGCCTGCTCGGCCTCTGGCTGGAAAGTGAGGGATACCACGTCCTGGCCAGCAGTGATCCCGTACAAGGCATGCAGATTTTGCACACGGACAAGCCCGATCTGGTCATCACCGATCTGCGCATGCCGGGCATGGATGGGATGGCCGTGCTAGAGGCTGTGCAAGCGCTTGACCCTGATCTCCCCGTCATTCTGCTCACCGCCCATGGCAGCATCCCCAATGCGGTGGCGGCCATGCGTGCACAAGCGTTCGGATATCTCAGCAAGCCCTTCAGTAATGAAGAGTTGCAGGAGTTGACCAAGGCCGCGCTCGCGCAGCGCCACGCCGGGCAGGAAACCCGTAAGCTGCGGGCTGCATTGCGCGAACAAGCCGGACAAAGCATCCTCCACCGCAGTCCCGTCATGGCCGCGCTGGTGGATGAGCTGGCGCGCATTGCCAGCTCGAAGGCCAGCGTTTTCCTTTCCGGGGAAAGTGGCTCCGGCAAGGAACGTGTCGCTCGCGCCATCCACGACGCCAGCCCGCGCAGTGACGGTCCATTCGTTGCGGTCAATTGCGGTGCCATTCCCGCCGAACTGGCGGAGAGTGAACTCTTCGGTCATGTCAAAGGCGCCTTCACCGGCGCCACTCAAGACCATGCCGGATTAATCCGCAGCGCCAGCGGCGGCACCCTCTTCCTCGATGAAATTGCCGACCTGCCTCTCACCCTGCAGGTCAAGTTGCTCCGCGTCCTTCAGGAAGGCACTCTGCGCCCCGTCGGCGCGAAAACAGAGACGACTGTCGACCTGCGGGTCATCAGCGCCACCCATCAGGATATTCACGCCCTTACCGCCGACGGTGCCTTCCGCGAGGACCTTTACTATCGCCTGCATGTCATCCCGCTGCGGGTCCCCAGTCTGAGTGAAAGAGCGGAAGATATCCTGCTGCTGGCCCAGTATTTTCTGGATCGGGAGAGTCAGCGCATGAACCGGGATATTCTGGGCTTCAGTCCCGAAGCTCTCGACAAATTGATGCAACGATCCTGGCCCGGCAATGTCCGGGAACTGGAGAATGCCGTCACCTTTGCCGCGGCAGTTACCGAAAAAGGCTGGGTCGCTGCCGATGCCATCCCCGACACCGGTCGCCAGGGCGGCCAGAGTGCCTTCCCTCCCCTGCAGGATGCCAAGGCCGCCTTTGAGCGCACCTATCTGGAAAATCTGCTGCGCGCCACGGATGGCAACATCTCCCGTGCCGCGCGCATAGCCGGCCGACACCGGACTGATCTTTACAAACTGATGCGTAAACACAGTCTGGCTCCACAGCTTTTCAAGGGCCTGGAGGACCGGAATGAGGAATAGCGGTGGTGCAGGTGCTTTGCCCCCATCACCGATCTTGCTATGCTGAGCCTACTTTGACTCCGTCAACGGCCCGATGACACTACCCGTTCCGATCGCGCAGAAATCACTCTTCCAGCGTATCCACCTCCGCCGCTGGTTCGCTCAGGGGTTGCTCATCTCGCTGCCCATTGGGCTGACGGTTTACGTGGTGTTGTGGATAGGCGGCTGGCTGAACAACCTATTTGAGGCACCGATCAGGGCGCTTTTTGGCGTCGACATCCCCGGCCTGGGCTTGTTGCTGACCTTGATGATTATTCTTGGTGTCGGTTTCCTCGCCTCCCATGTCCTGACCGCCTGGATTTTTGAGAAGCTGAACGCCGTACTCGGACGCATTCCCGTACTGCACAGCCTCTACAGCACTATTCACGAAACGGTAGGCTTGCTTTTTGGCGGGACGGACCGTGGTTTCCGTAGTGCCGTACTGGTTCGCCAGGGCGGCGACATGGGTTATCTCATCGGCCTGGTTACGCGCGACACCCTCAGCGAACTGCCCCGCTTGCCCGAGGAATGTATCGCGGTGTTTATCCCCATGAGCTACGGTATCGGTGGCTTCACCTGCCTCGTGCCACGCGACAAAGTCGTCCCCCTGCCCGATCTCACCCCGCAACAGGCTCTGCGCTTCGCCATGGCGGGTGGGGTGGGGGGAGGGAAGGCCATCCGCGATAAGCTGGGTGCCGGTACTGAAGCAAGCAGAGAGGCAGCAACGAGTCATTCTGACCCAGACCAGTGATAACTCCATTCAGTGGGCGCTTTGCGGCAAACCCACAGTCTTCGTTATACTCACGTCACAGCATAAGGAGATGAAGCATGGCTGAAGTGCGCAAAGCAGTCTTCCCCGTGGCCGGTCTGGGCACGCGTTTTCTCCCGGCCACCAAGGCTAGCGCCAAGGAAATGATGCCGGTAGTGGACAAGCCACTCATTCAGTATGCTGTGGAGGAAGCCATCGCCGCAGGCTGCGATCAACTCATTTTCATCAGCGGACGCGGCAAGCGTGCCATCGAAGACCACTTCGACGTTTCTTACGAACTGGAAATTGAGCTGGAAAAACGCGGCAAGGAAGCCTTGCTGGAGCAAGTGCGGAGCATCCTGCCCAGCCATGTCAGCACCATTTTTCTGCGCCAGCCCTACCCTCTTGGACTCGGGCATGCCGTGCTTATGGCCCGTCCGGTGGTGGGTGACGAACCCTTCGCCGTGTTGCTGGCCGACGACCTCATGCTCGGCGAGCCGCCCGTGCTCGCGCAAATGGTAGAACAGTACCGCCGCTATCAGGCGGGCATTCTCGGCGTTGAAGAAATTGCGCGGGAGCATTCCACCCGCTACGGCGTAG
>DAIAVG010000182.1 GCA_027445725.1 Acidithiobacillus sp. | reverse complement strand
CTACCTACGAAGCCGCGCTGCAGCAATGGCGCACCACGGACTTGGACATGGTGCAGCGCCTGGTCAGTAAGACAATGGCGGGGTGGTGACGGCCAAACTTGGGCGATTGAAAGACTGGTAGGCACGATTATCGTGGTATATTAAGGCAACTGCAATTTTCAAAGGATACCCGGATGAAAAATCATTACATTGATATCCCCGCTCTCTTCAAACGGCAGGATAAAAAGGCGCGCAAATGGATTGCGGAATGGATACAGGATGAAAGCCTGGATAGCGATAACGCCAGATTGCAATCCTATGTGGACGGCAGGGATGAGGTCATTCATTTCGGCAATTATTGTAGGTATCTCGAGCACGATCACTTGATGCCTTTCCTGCACGCCGCCTTGTCTCAAGGGGCATTGCGCTGGGATCTCCTGGCCAGCGCCGCGCGCTATGGCCTGGCGAGCATGCTGGTGGATGCCACTCGGGCGGAAACGGAGAAAAACATGATTTCCTATACCTTGTTTGGTGCCGCATTGATGGCCGCCCTACAGTCTGTGGCGGGCTGGCGGGAAGAGGCTGGGGTGCTGTTTCAGGCCATGTATCGGGGGATGGACAACCAGTTTCTCGATCTGCGCGAAGGCCCCGTGCGTCAATATACCCAATTCTATTTCCTCATGTTACTGGCGGCGGATTATTTCAACTATCCCATCGATATGGAGAAATACCACTTCGCCAAAGCCGAGGACATGCCGGCATATGCCGCAGCCCTGGTCCACTGGCGCAGCACGGACCTCAACCTGGTGCAAAGACTCGTCACCGACATGGCGGATCATCATGTCCGGAATGCCCAAAGCGCCGATCCAAGTGCTATAGCTCCGTTTGACTTGGAGTCCGAATGGCTCTTCCCCCACGAGATCCTGGCCTTCTTGCGCTTTCGGGAATGGGCGGGACTGGAGAATCCTGCGTCCTTCGCGCATCCTCTCATGAATACGCCCGTGGCGGTCCTGCCGTGCACGCCCTTGCCCTGGCCGGATATCCCCCTGCTCGATCAGGCCATTGCGAAGTTCAAGGGCGAGTTTCCCGAAAACAACTATTTCAACCAGCTACCCAACCATCCGGCCTAAGCCATGTCCCGATCACAGCGACGACCCAGCCGGATTCTTTGGGTTTCCGTAATACTCCTGCTGCTCTGCTCTGGCGTTTCCGGTGTAGCCTCGGCCGCCATAGCGCCCGTTGCCCAGACGTCCGGCGCCGTTTTCCATGCGCCCTTGGGCACGCTGCCCCGACTCCTGGATCATTTGCTCCGTGAGACCCATCGACTACGCGCGGTGGTCACCGGCCCCCAGGACGCGGCCCATCTGACGGTGTTCTTCGATCCCGACTGTCCCTTCTGCGCCCGGTTCTGGCAAACCCTCTGGCCACGACATCGAGATTACCGCATCCGCTGGATCCCCGTTGCCTATGCCCGTCCAGACAGTAACCGTGTCGCTGCAGCTATTTTGCTCGCCTCTGATCCCCAGGCCGCTCTGGTCCACAACGAGGAGGGTTTCCATTTTCGGCAGCACCACGGCGGTCTGATGCCGATCTATCATCTCCCCCCCGACCTGGCCAAGGCCATCGCAAATAACTCCGATTTCTGGCGGCATTGGTTCGGCATGCTCCCCGTCTTCTTCTACCGCAGCACGACGGGCGTGCATCTTTTTGTCGGCAGACCCACATCGACGCAGTGGAGACATGTCCACCAAGTGGCGTTGCCGTGAGTGCTGGGCGGAAACGGTTCGCCCGCGCTATTCTCCGGCGTTCTGCGTGGCCTAGAGGGAAGGATCATCCCAGCGCTTGATATAAAACCAATCCAAGACGTTGGAATCCGCTTCGGTGAACTGCGGTAAACGCTTTGCATCCTCTTGTCGCACGACGAAAGGATGGTACGCGTCTTCCCCGGTATCCAAAAAAATCAGATCCAGCCCGATGGGCACCAGATGCTCCCCCAAGAGCGTGAACTTTTGGCGGATGAAATCCCCCCGCTCGATCTGGTCCCAATCGAGGTGGTCTCGCCAGTCATCGACGAAGGTCAGATCCATGGAGCCCAAGCCGAAAGCATGGACACGCGCTGCCACCCATAACTCGAAATCCCCCTCGTTATCCTCTCCGCTCCAGTCCATCCGGAAAGAGTAGCGATGCGTGTCCGCAAACCCGATCAGCAGAGCGACAGTAGCGCTGAGAGAATGGAGATCGGGGTCGGGCGTGATTATTTCTTCGGACACATTGAACTTGTCGCAGTAACCGGCTTGCCGAAATCCTTCCGGATTTATCACCAAGAGTTCCTGCAAGGACTGAAACTCGGGAAAGTCCTCTTCCAGGAGGATTCGCGCCAGTGTCAACAGCTTGTTTTTGGGTTCGTCCATTTTTGATAATCTGCTGATTAGCCTGCGTATTATTGATAGCATTCTCCAAGGCTCCCTCGGTATCTTACGGTCTATCGAGTATAACATCTTGCCGAACGACAGCACTCTGAAAACGGTCAACCGGTGGTCAGGTCCCCATTCCGGTGAGCGCGAGGTTAATCTCGCGCTCACCGTCCAGGGCTATCCGGCGTTTCTGACCCGCAAGACCAACTCCATCGTCAACGTGCATTCCGGGCAGACCATCGTCTTGTCCGGGCTGATTCATTCGACGGGCAACAACACCCTCAACAAGCTCCCCTGGTTGGGCGATATTCCGATTCTCGGGGCCTTGTTCCGCTCCACGCAATTCCAGCACGACCAGAGCGAACTGGTCATCTTCGTGACGCCCGAGGTCATCAACCCGGCTTCACCGGTCAACCGCGCCATGGTGCAGCAGGGCCGTCAGGATATTGCCCGCTTTAACCGGGATTTCCAGCACGGATACTTTGTTCCCGGCATCGGCACGATCCCAACAAGGTGGGGTATCCGAACTTCACCTCCCATGTCTCGCCGCAAGCGGCCAGCCAGGAGCAGGTAACGCCATGAAAGAGACGCCCTTTGCCCTTCGCAATGAGCAGGGTCAGGGCACCCTCGAATGGTTTATCGCCTTCCCCGTCGTCATGTTCCTGCTGGGCGGTATTGTGCAGACAGCGCTGGTTTTCACCACCCAATCCACGCTGAACTGGGCGACGTTCTATGGAATCCGGGAAGCCACCATCAACCACGGCAGCGTGCAGGCCTTGCGCACGGGACTGGCCAAGGGCTTGATGCCGCTGTATCCCGGCGGCAAGAATCCGGGGGCCGCGCAGACCGCCCAGGCGTATGCATCGGCCTCGACCGCCGCGATGAATCCGGCGCAGGTGAATATCCAGGTGCTCAATCCCACGCCCGGCGTGATCCAGGCCTGGACCACCACGGTCAACAAGGACGGGCAGAATGTCAGCGAAGTGCCCAACAGCCGCCTGATCTATGCCGCGACCGGCCCCAGGGCGGGAGAGACGCTGCAGACCGCGAATCTCTTCAAGGCGCGCATCCGCTACTGTTACCCGCTGATGGTGCCTTTCGTGAACACCGCCATCAAAGCGCTCATGACCGGCCCCTTCGCGCCCTCAAGCGCCTGGGACACGGCCTGTTATCAGTCGGGCGGCATCCCCATCGCCGCCACCGCGACCGAACTCATGCAGTCGGCGCTGTATCCGCAGGAACTCCAGAACCAGGGGGCGCCCAGCACCACACCGCCGGGCGGGACGCAGAATGGGAGTGGCGGCGGGACGCCTGGGGGGCAACAGAATGGGAACGGCGGAGGAACCGTCGAATCCTGCAAAGTATCCACCTTGCCCTATTGGTCAACGCACTGGCCAACGAGTAATCCCTGATGCGACCT
>DAIAVG010000181.1 GCA_027445725.1 Acidithiobacillus sp. | reverse complement strand
CAAAGAGGCCATCGCGCAGGTTGCGGGACGGCAGGGTGCGTTGCTGCGCCTGGGCGGCGGCAGTGATCTCCCCGTCGGCGATGGCCTGCTGGGCGGGATCCAGGGCTTCGAGGGGCAGTTGCCCGAGCAGTGCCTCGCCCTTGGGACTCCCCGCCGTCACCATGAACCCCTCGTCCAGTTCCGCCAGGGCCAGGTCGAAACCCGACTCGGCCCGCGGCCCGTCGCCGGTAGAGGCGCAGAAGCAGGTGGCTGCGGGATGGGTGCAATGCACCGCCACCAGGAAAAGGTTCCTGCGCCGGGCTCCATAATGGGGGTCCGGGAAAGGCCCCTCCAGAAAGTGCTGGTCCTGCAGGCGCAGGGCCGCCAGATCGCAGGCGCGCACCCCGATGACGGCGGTGGGCAGGGCTTCCGGCATCTCGGGGTGAAAGTTTATGCCCCCGTCACTCCCCGCAGCGCTGGTCCAGAGGATCTCGCGGGGGGCGAAGAGCAGCGGCTTGAGGGCCTGGGGACCGTTGGCCCAGGCGAAACAGCGCGGGCTCTCGTTGCGGTGAAGCCGGTACACGCCCGGCTGCTGATGGTCGTGGACTCCCCGTGGCAGATCGTCGGCACTATCCAAACCTTCATAAACAATGGCGCCGTCCCGCACCTTGGGACCCAGACAGAGGTAGCCCGCCGCAGTCAGGGCGGTCAGCAGGTGCTGGAAGTAGGGGCGGGGAAGAAAACTGGGTGCGGCCATCAGATGCAAACCCCGGTGACTTGGCGATAGCAAATAGTATAGACGGAATTCGTTGCAAAATTCGCGATGAGGATTACGGGTTGGTGCCGAGGCGCCACTGGGGCCATATGGTTTGTGGCTGTCGGTCGAGAATGGCGGCGTAGACAACGGTGTTGGTCAGCACGCTCTGCACATAGTGGCGGGTCTGTTGGAAGGGGATGTTCGCGGTGAAAATCGGGCCAGCCCATGGTCCCGGGTCCGGCGTCCAACGGCTCAGCCAGCGTTGCGGTGCGCCGGGTCCGGCGTTGTAGGCTGCCGCAGCCAGCAACTCGGAGCCGCCAAAATGCTGTTGCTGGAGGCTCAGATAGTGAGAACCCAGGGTCAGATTGCCACTGACGCTGTGCAGATCAGCGTTGGCGGCTGCGGCGACATGGGTCTGTAGCCACTGGGCTGTGGCAGGCATCACCTGCATCAGCCCCTGTGCGCCGACGTCGGACTGGATGCCGAACGCAAAACCGGATTCCTGGCGGATCAGACCGGCCAGGAAGGCGCGGCGCAGGCCGGTCTGAATGGCGGCAGCGCTGATTTCCTGTGCATAGGGAAGCACGTAGCCTTGTTGCCAGTCTTCTCCCCCGCGAATCAGGCTGCTCGCATGAATACCCAGCAACCACGCCTCATGATGAAAGGCCGCCTGGGCTGCGGCTTTGATCTCCCCCGTCCCATTCAGCCCCTTCAAAAACTGGTCCCATTCGGCGAGGGCGTCGAAATAGAGTCCGAGATGATAGAGTGTGATCGCGGTCCGCTCGGAAGCCCCTTCATCCGGTGCGGCGCCTGCTTCGGTCGGTGCGGGCGGATCGTCAGGCTTTAAGATCAGTGGCCTGTTGAGGGTCGCCATAGCCAGTTGCCCGTAATAAGTCCACGGAGATTCCAGGGCCGCCAGCAAGATGTGGGCAGCCTGCGTATGTCCGAGTTGCAGCAGCGCGACGGCGGACCAGAATTGCCACTGCCGCTGCTGGCGTTGGGCAACGTCCATCTGCTGGGTGGCCTGCTCGACCATATTCCAGTCACCATCGCGTAGGGCAGTACGCACCATCCAGGCCAGCAGTCGGGGCCGGGGGCGAAACTGCGGATCGGCGGCGTAGGCTTGGGCATACCACTGTCCCGATTCGGAACGAAAGGACAGGGTGGCGTGGTAGGCACTGTTATAAAGCACCAGCGACTTATCAGCGGCAGAGAGAACGCCAAGGGTCCGCACAAACTGTGCCGCCTGCGCGGGGTGAGTGGCAGCGAGACGCAGCAGGGCGAGTATCAGCAGATGTGCCTGGCCAGTTGGCCAGTTGTTGCTGCCATCTTGCCGAATCTGCTGAGAGATCCACGCGGCAGGTGCGGTTACCGTCTGCGCAAGCTGGTCAGATTGTGGCGCGGGTAAAAACGGCGCAAAGCGCAGTGCAGCGTCAAAAGCGGAGGCCTCGTACATTTGTTGCAGGCGCCGCCACAGTTCTGACGGCGTGATTTGCCCCTGTTCCAGATAGGCACGCGCCATGGCGTTGCAGGCATGATCATTCGCTGCGGCGCTGCTCCAGAGGACAAATGGGGCAACCACCGTGCTGGTGCTGAGCAGTGGATCTCGCGCCGCATCACAGCGCAAGCTGATCAGATCGGGGATGCTGCCGGCCTGAAACACCTGGGTAAAATCTGGCCAGTCCTCGCGGCGCGCGAGTTCTAACAGCCACTGTCGACGCAGTAAGTGATGTGCCACCCCACCCGGAAAGCGCTCCGCATAGCGTTGATACTGGTCTTGGGTCATGGTTTTGAGGCGGGGTTGCAGAGACCAGTACCCTACCCATGGCCCCATGTAGGTATTTTCTAATTCAGGCAGTGCATCGGCAGCGGGGCGATAATCCCCCTGAGCGAAGGCGCTTGCCGCTGAGTTCAGGAGTTGCCCCTGAACGGCGTTGAGGGTGTCGGCTGCTGCGACCGATGTAGCACAGACCATCAACAAGGCAAGCGTCACCAAGGCAGCCAAGGGACGCGGAAGACGCATTTTTAGGAGTGTTTTAAACGCAGCCATCGACTGAGGTGCTTGGTGACCGAGGCAAGACGCTCAGGATGATCTTTGGCCAGGGGACCAACATGCAAATTAAGGGGTTCGCAATGATCTTTACCGTGACATATCACGCCATGCGATTCGCAATGGGCGCCGGCTTGCTGAAGAGCGGCGACCATTTTCGCTTCCATCTCGGCACCACAGCGACCATTGTACTGAATCAGCACCAACTGTTTTTCCGGGAGGAATTCCAGGTGCCCGCCCATCGCCTCGAAGGCCCGGAGTGCTTCCATGGCAGATTCTGTCACCCCGTGGAGGGCGCCACTGATGATGAAGCGCTCCTGCCGCTTATCTTTTGTCTGTGCTGCTTTCATACGTCCCAATTTCCTAAGCGTTTGCCGACGAAATCCGATGGGTTGCAGGGCCGACCGGTGCGCATCTGGTGATCGTCCACCATAATGCCACCAAGCGTGCCATTCAGGAAGCGTCGCGGCTCGTGCCTCAGCGCCGGGTTTCTGGCAGTGGCGCGAGAAGAGAGGCGAGATCGTCGGGACCGAAACGGAGCTTTTCTTTTTGCGTTTTCTCCAGCACACCTGCGGCGAGAATGGCCTTTTTCTCCTGCAGGGCCAGGATTTTTTCTTCAATGCTCCCGGCAACAATCAGCTTGTAAACAAAAACCTGACGTTTCTGACCGATGCGGTGGGCGCGATCAGTGGCCTGGTTTTCGGCGGCGGGATTCCACCATGGGTCATAGTGAATCACGGTATCCGCCGCCGTGAGGTTGAGGCCGACGCCGCCCGCCTTGAGGCTGATCAGGAAGAGTGGCACTTCACCGCGCTGAAAGCGGTCGATGGGCGTCTTGCGATCCTGGGTGCTGCCAGTGAGCAGCACGTAAGGGATATGCATCTTGTCGAGGCGTGCACTGATCAGGGCGAGCATCTCGGTGAATTGCGAAAACAGCAGAATCTGGCGACCTTCCGCTAGCAACTCCGGAATCATCTCCATGAGCAGAGCAAATTTGGCGCTGTCCTGTACTTTACGCGCCTTCTCGCTCTTG
>DAIAVG010000180.1 GCA_027445725.1 Acidithiobacillus sp. | reverse complement strand
CCGGGACGATCCAGACCGAGGAAGCCGCGCAGTCGGGCATCGTCCACATCCCCGCGCCGCTGAAGGCGCCAGCCCAGGGTACCCGCAGCGTAGCGCAGGGCACCCAGCGCATGACCAATATCCAGTTGGCAATAACGCAGTGCCCGTTCGCCATATTTCCACGCTTCGCGCCACGTTATGGAAGTCAGCCCGATATACACCCCTGAGCCGCGCTGTCCGGCATCGGGATACCAGCGCTGTTCCAACAAATGATCACGACTCAAATAGTGGTAGAGTCCATCACTGATGTCCTGCACCCCGAAGGCGAGAAGATAGGCCTCGGTGGGATGCAGGTTGCCGCTGGACGGGTTGCAGCGCAACGCCCAGCGATCGGGGCCGTATTCCTTCCATGCCGCCAGCCCGAGGGCAAGCTCCAAAAACTGGGCGACCGCCTGGAGCGTGAAGGGTTGGGGCGTGGCGGCGGAGAGCGCGGCGAAGGTGACGGCAGTTTCTTCCGTCAGCAACGGCAAGATGCGCCGCGGGCTTCCGGTGAACTCGCGGAAGGGGTTGGGTTGTGTATCCCAGTCCAGCGCTTCCGGCCCGGCGGCATAGCGATTCAGGTGATGCTTGGACCGTTCATGGTAGGCCATCACCACTTGCACCGCTTCGCTGTTATTGCTTGTCGCCATGATGTGCGCCGTTCCGTTCGTCAGCCTTGGTCGTGGCATTTTATTCCGGCGCGGCGACCGCCTGTCAACGCGCTTTCGGCGCGCTGACCGCCACCTTTTCCAGAGAGACGTGACTGACACCCATGGCCTGGTGAAAGACTTTGAACACCTTTTCGGAGACTGCGTCAGATACCACAAAATCCTGATACGACTGGCCGAGTAATTTCACATAAAGCGCTTGCAGCGCCTGATCATCCAGGGCGTCCGTATTCCCCTCTCTTTTCAGGTAGTCATGAAAACGTTTGAGGATATGGAGACGATTAATATGGACCACCGTCTCATCATAGTCGATGTTCAGAAACTTCAGGAAATCCTCAGCGGAGGACAAACTCGCCAGTGTTTTACGTAGATCGCTCATGGTGTCATCCTTGGAATTCGTCAGAGGGGAGGGGAGCTAAAGCTGCTGGGCTGCTGTTTGGCCCACACAGGTTGGGATCGGAATCCGGACAGTTATTGCAGTCTTTTTCCGTCAGTTGTACAGCACGCCCGCTGGACTGGGCCTGCAATTCCAGTTGGGAAATCCGCTCCATCAGGCACTGAATGGCCTTGCCCACCGGGTCCGGCATGAGATGGTGATCCAGATCAATACCGTGGGCGTTGATGCGGCGGCGTTCCGCAGGCAGCACGACGCGGCCGGGGATGCCCACGACCGTCATACCCGGTGCCACATCGTTAATGACCACCGCATTGGCACCCACCTGACTGTCATGACCGATAGTGACGGGCCCGAGGATCTTCGCACCCGCACCCACCATGACCCGATCCTGTAATGTCGGGTGACGCTTGCCCGGATTCCAGCTCGTGCCCCCCAGCGTCACCCCATGGTACAGGGTGCAATCATCACCAATCTCAGCCGTTTCGCCAATCACCACGCCCATGCCGTGATCAATGAAGAATCGGCGCCCGATCTGTGCCCCCGGATGGATATCGATGCCGGTCGAGAAGCGCGCCATCGCGCTGAGCACACGCGCCGGATACCGCCAACCGCCCCGCCACCAGCGATGAGCGAGGCGATGTACCAGCAACGCGTGTACCCCAGGGTAGGTAGTGAGGATTTCCAACGTACTGCGGGCAGCCGGATCGCGTTCGAAAACACAGTGAATATCGTCGCGCAGGTTGCGCCACAGACCGGACTTGCAGGGTTGTTCTTTGTCGAGCAGGGTAGCAGCCACGGGCGTGTCCTCCATTCAGGAATGAGCGTGCAGGGACTCCACGCTCTCCAGAAGAAAGCGATGCAGGTCCTCTACGGGCGGTGGTGCCTTGTGCTGAAGCACATAGACGCGAATCTGTTTGAGGATGCTTTGTGCTTGTAATTCGGTGATGGCACTGCCCAGTTCAGCGTAGGCGCGCATGATGGCCTTGGTGCCGGAGTGCTTGCCCAGCACCATGTTATGCTGGCGCCCCAGTTCCTCCGGGTCGAAGCTCTGGTAATTGCGGGGGTTTTTGATCAGTCCATCGACATGAATACCCGATTCGTGGCTGAAAATGGCATCGCCGACGATGCTTTTTCCGGCGGGCACTGGTCGCGCGGAAGCCAATGCCACCAATTGCGAAATGGCCTTGAACTGGCGCACTTCAATGCCGGTCTCGAAGCCGTGCAAATGATGGAGACACATCACGACTTCCTCCAGCGCGGCGTTACCGGCGCGTTCGCCCAGGCCGTTCACCGTCGTGTTCACATGGGTGGCACCAAAACGCAGGGCAGCGATGGAGTTGGCCGTGGCCAGACCCAGATCGTTGTGGGCATGGATTTCAATTTCCATGTCCGTGGCCGCCCTTAAGCGCCGCATGATATGGGCGGTATTAAAGGGTTCCAGAATGCCCAGGGTGTCGGCATAGCGAAAGCGGCGCGCGCCCGCTCGTTGCGCGACCTCCATGACCCGCAGGATAAAGTCCAGCGGCGTCCGGGAGGAATCTTCGCCGCCCACCGCCACGTCCATGCCGCTGTCCAGCACCTGCTTCACCCGGCGATCCACCTGCTGCAAAACCCACTGACGATCTTTGCCCAGCTTGCTGCGAATCTGGATATCTGAAACCGGCACCGAGGCGTTGACCATATCCACAGCACAACGCTTTGCCGCGGCGAGGTCCTTATCGTGCATCCGGCACCAGACCACCAGGCGGGCAGGGAGGCCCATCTGGGCAATGCCCCGGATGGTTTCCTCCTCTTCGCTCCCCATGGCGGGGATGCCGATCTCCAACTCCGGAATCCCGGCATTGGCCAGACTCTCGGCGATAGCCAGTTTTTCCTCGGGGCGGAAGGCCACCCCTGCGGTCTGTTCGCCATCGCGCAGGGTGGTGTCGTGGATTACCGAGAAGCTTTTGGAGATCGGGCTGATTTCATGCATACACGGGTGCAAAAGCGTTGTCAGTGAGAATGGGGCCATTGGCACCCCAGTAGGGGGACAGACGCCGCAATTGCTCGATGATGGGTGGTGTCTGCGCAATCACCCAGTCCACTTCTGCTTCCGTGGTCTCCCGGGACAGGGAGAAACGGATGGTGCCATGCGCCGCCGTATAGGGAATATCCATGGCGCGCAGCACATGGGACGGCTCCAGCGACCCGGAAGTACAGGCGGAACCCGAGGAGGCGGCGATACCGACCCGGCTCAGGAGCATAAGAATGGCCTCGCCCTCGATGTATTCAAAAGAGATGCTGGACGTATTGGGCAGGCGGTGTTCCGGATCGCCGTTGGCGAAAGCATAGGGCACCTGCGCCAGTATCCCGGCCTCCAGACGATCCCTTAAAGCGCGCACCACGGTGTTTTCATACTCCATATGCTCCAGGGCCATGTCTGCCGCCAAGCCCAGGGCGATAATGCCCGTGGTGTTTTCTGTTCCGGCCCGGCGTCCGCGTTCCTGGTGGCCACCGCGCAGCATGGGTCGGTAGCGGGTGCCCCGGCGCACATAGAGCGCACCGACGCCTTTCGGGGCATGCAGCTTATGGCCGGAGAGGGAGAGCATGTCGATGGCCGATTCCTGCATGTTCAGGGCAATTTTGCCCACCGCCTGCACGGCGTCCGTATGAAAGAGTGCGCCTTTCTCCTTGGCCATCCGTGCCATGGTTTCGACGGGGAAGATCGTTCCCGTCTCATTGTTGGCATACATCATGGAGACGACGGCCACCTGCTCGCTGAGCGCTGCGGCATACGCCT
>DAIAVG010000179.1 GCA_027445725.1 Acidithiobacillus sp. | reverse complement strand
ATCTCTGTCCCGATTAAATGCCATCTGAAATCTCCTTGATTAAGCCGTCGCTACGGTTTCGTTATCGCTGTGGTCCGGCTCGCTTTCGTCTTCGGCGGTTTCTTCACTGCGCTCACGACGGTCACTTTCATCGCGGGCCAGGAAAGAGGGGCCGGTGACGGCTTCATCGCGGACCAAAATCAGGTGGCGCAATACCGCATCATTGAAGCGGAAGGCATCTTCCAACTCAGCCAAAGCGGTCCCGGTGCATTCCACATTCATCAGGACGTAATGGGCCTTGTGGGCCTTCTTGATGGGGTAGGCCAGTTGCCGGCGACCCCAGTCTTCCAGACGATGAAAATGCCCGCCATCGCTCTCGATCATGCCACGATAGCGCTCAATCATCTGGGGGACCTGCTCACTCTGGTCAGGATGGACCAGAAACACAATTTCATAATGACGCAAAAGTTGCTCCTTATGGTTCACTGCGGAGTCCGGGCGCCCATCGCCCGAACAAGGAGTAAAAGGTGAGGGCGTATTCTAATACGCGACGCGGGAAAAACAAGGGGTTAACCTTTTGGCCCGTGCATCAGCCAGCGAATCCAGGGGCCAGAGCCCGCAATTGCTCGATCTGATGCAGACAGCGCGCCCGGTCTGCGGGGGACAGGGGTAATGTTGCAGCGTTCCCGGCGAGCTTCTGCAGGCGGTCACCCGTCGGTAGTGCCTCTTTGGTTTGCAGATGCGAGATCGCCGTTTTCGCCCCCTCCGGATCGTTACAAATCAGCAGTAAGTCCGCGCCCGCTGCCAGTGCCGCGTCCACCCGGGCGGCCATATCACCGACACCTTGCGCACCCGCCATGCTGAGGTCGTCACTGACCACCACACCGGTGAAGCACATATCTTTGCGGAGGATTTCCCGCAGCCAGCGTGATGAGAAACCGGCAGGATGTTCAGTATCTACCTGGGGATAGAGACAATGCGCGGGCATAATCGCCGGGATCCCCGCAGCGATCAGGGCAGCAAAGGGCTGAAGGTCTTCCTGAATGGCGCTGAGCGGACGCTCATCCAGAGGTAAATCGAGATGAGAGTCGGCGGCTACCGCACCGTGACCGGGGAAATGCTTGGCGACCCCCTGCAAGCCGGTCCGTGCCATACCCTCCCAGAACGCTACCGCGATAACACCCACCCACTCGGGATCACGATGGATGGCGCGGTCGCCGATCACCGCAGAAACGCCGCGATCCAGATCTACGCAGGGGGTAAAGTCTATATCCAGGCCGAGCGCCCGGAGTTCCGCACCGAGTAGAAGCCCCCAGTCCCGTGCCGCCGTCCGCGCCTTTTCCAGTCCGTCACGATCCGCCAGACGACCCAGAGTCGCCATGGGTGGGAAGCGCGTCACCCCGGCACGCAAACGCTGCACCCGTCCCCCTTCCTGATCAATACCGATAAGGAGCGGCGGAGAACGCAGCGCATGCAATTCGCCGCACAGGGCGCGCACCTGTTCGGCATCGACGCAGTTGCGGGCAAAAAGGATGACGCCACCCACCGCCGGCTGGCGCAGCATCGCCCATTCCGCGACAGTGGGCTGCAGCCCGGCAATATCGACCATCAGCGGACCCCGTGCGGGGCGCTGCAGCTCAGTCTGTAGCGGCATGGGGAGTGGACTCCTGCGTACTGGCCTGCGCCCTGGCTGCGGCACGGGCCTTGGCTTCTTCCTTGTCCACCTCTTCGTTCTGCACCAACTGCATATCCGGCGGCATGGAAATCGGCAGAGCAATACTCGGCGGCTGGCTGGGAATACCGCGCACATGCACGGGCACGATCATCATGCTGAAACCGTCATGCTGCAGGCGATCCTGGACGATAAAGCTGACTTCGTCGTGCAACAGCCCGTGGAAGGGTCCCTGCGCAGATGTATCAATCACCCGTCCGGCGAAGAAGATGCTCTGCGGAAAATAGCGGATAGCGACATTAGCCAATTCCTCCATCGCCAGGATACGGTCGGTGGAGTAGGTGGCGAACCAGGTTGCCGCCATCCCTTCGTTGCGGCAAAAGGCCATATACTGGTTGGCCTCGGTCTCCACATACACTTTCAGGTCTTCCAGGGCCTTGATACCCTTAAACTCACCCTGACCCACAATACCCGCCAGCAGGAACACATAGTTCTTGACGAAGCCACTGACCATACGGTGCGCCGTCAGCAAGGTATGCAGCCCCAGGCCGTCAAAACGGCTGACAAAAAATACCGCCGTGGCACCGCGCGGATCCAGGGGCAGGTTGGGGCCGGACTCCAGATGCTCAGGCACCACATCCAGCATGGTCTCGTCCAACTCAGCAGTGATTTTACTGATACTTTTGTAATGGCGATAGATCAAATATCCGAGACCCACCACAATCGCGGTGACCAGCAGGGTGAACCAGCCGCCGGCATCGAACTTCTCGAAAATGGTGATGGCGAGAATAGAGGCCGTGACGATAAAACCCAGGGCACTGACAGCAAGCCGACCCCGCCAGAGTGGTTCCTGATATCGCTGGGCAAACCAGTGCCGACTCAATCCCGCCATGGTCAGGGTAAAGGTGATAAATACATTGATGCTGTACAGCACCACCAGAATGCTGACATGTCCGCCCGTCGCGAGGAGGATGGCAATAGCCGCAAAACCAATGAGCAACACGCCGTTACGCGACACAAAATGATCCGACAGGTAAGAAAAACGCTCTGGCAACCAACGATCGACGGCCATATTCGCCATGACGATAGGTGCCGTAATAATACCCGTGTTGGCAGCAATGAAGAGGAGCAGGCCCTCGGTAATCAGGGTAAGCAGTGTCGCCGTCGAACCGAAGGGGATGCCCCCCACCGTCCACCCCTGCGTAATCGCGCCATAGAGCACGGCATTCAGGGTTTGCCCTTGTTGGCCATGCACATGGTACATCAGATACAAAAAAATCAGACTGCCCGCGACCAGAGACAGGGACGTCGCCAGCAGGGTCATCGTCCGCTGCCCTGTCTGCACACGCGGTTCGCGCATGATGTGCACGCCATTGGCTACCGCTTCCAAACCCGTATAGGTACCACCACCCAGGCTAAACGCCCGCAATATCAGCGCCGCAATAAAGATCCAGCCGTACTGCATACTGTCACGCTGAACGGCGGCCACTGTGTTATGGGCGATGGTCGGTACGTCTCCCAAGTGACTCAGCAGTCCCCAGCCGAGAAGAATGATATGGGTGAAGACGAAAGCCATAAAGATCGGCAACAAAATCTTGATGGATTCTTTCATACCGCGCAAATTGATAAAGATCAGGAACAGCAACACGGCGGCATCCAAGAAAATGCGCTCATTGTACCAGGAGGAAGGCATGGTACTCAGCAGCGCCTCGGTACCCGATGCCACCGAGATCGCTGCCGTTAAAATGTAATCGACAATCAAAGCGGCGCCGCTCACCAGGCCCGCTTTCGGCCCTAACAGGGTAGACGCGGTGTGATAACCGCCGCCGCCGTCGGGGAAGAGAGCAATGACCTGTTTGTAACCAGCCGAGATGATAAACACCGAGAGCGGGATGCCGATGGCCAGAAAAACGGCCAGATATTCATGTCCCTTCAGGGCATAGTAGATTTCCGGAGGACCATAGGCGGAGGAAGACAGTGCATCGGACCCCAGACCGACCCAGGCCAGAAAAGCCGCGAGCGAAAGGTTCTCGAAGAGTTTGGGATTAAAAACGTTTACGGCACGACGAAAACGGGGTAAGCGGATCCAGGCCATTCAGTACCTCCTGGCGGGGGAACGCAGCGGTGGCTGCAGGCCGATAAAAACAGGGGTGTTTACCGGACATGCTGCAAAGAGCATGCACACCGCATCCGGCGCCATCCGCACACAGCCCGCCGATACCGGCTGGC
>DAIAVG010000178.1 GCA_027445725.1 Acidithiobacillus sp. | reverse complement strand
CATCGGCGCTAATGGCCTTGAGGCAAATCATATTCCTCTGTACCTCGTACCCGGCGAAGGACCGCAACCGGTGCTGCAAGGCCACGTGGCGCGCGCTAACCCACTATGGCAGGAGGCGCCCCCGGACGGCGAGGTGCTGGTTATTTTTCAGGGGCCGCAACACTACATCAGCCCCTCTTGGTATGCCACCAAGGCGGAAACCGGCAAGGTGGTACCTACCTGGAACTATGCCGTCGTCCATGCCCACGGTTCGCTGCGGGTCAGAGACGATCCCGATTGGGTAAGGCAGCAGATGGCTGCCCTGACCACACAGCAGGAGAAGGACTTTTCCCGGCCCTGGGAAGTTGAAGATGCGCCCCGGGATTTCACGGAGCGGCTCACTCAACAGGTGGTGGGAATAGAAATAACCATCTCCCGCTGGATGGGCAAGTGGAAAGTCAGCCAGAACCAGCCACTTTGCAACCGTGACAGTGTCGTCGCGCACCTGGTGCAACAAAAATGGCCTGATTCTGAGGCCATGGCGGATTACGTACTGACTAGCCGCAAAGATGGCAAAAAGGACCATTCCGGATGACGATTACGGTGGATTTCCTCGTGTTCCCAGGCATTCAACTGCTGGATCTGGCGGGACCGTATGAGGTCTTTGCCTCCTTGCCCAACTGTGAGGTTCGACTATGCTGGAAGGATCGAGAACCGGTTGTGTGCTCAACTGGCATGACGCTCCACCCCAACGCGAATCTAGGGGATGTGCGACCAGTGGATGTGCTCTGTATTCCAGGTGGTGCCGGTATCAACGCACTACTTTTGGACGACGAGATCGTGAATTGGGTACGGCAGCAGGCGTCAGCGGCGCGATGGATCACCTCGGTTTGTACCGGAGCACTGCTGCTAGGTACTGCAGGGCTACTGGCGGGGCGTCGGGCCAGCACGCACTGGCGCTACCACGACCTGCTTTCTACCTTTAACGCCATCCCGGTCCGGGAGCGAGTGGTCCAGGATGGAAATCTGATCACGGGTGGTGGGGTGACGGCGGGCATCGACTTCGCCCTGGCCGTGGTTGCCGCGCTGCGCGGTCAGGCTGCCGCGGAAGAGATACAACTTGCCTTGGAGTACGCACCTAATCCCCCATTCCAGGCGGGTCAGCCAGAACAAGCGCCTGAATCAGTTCTGCACGTTGTGGAGAGTCGCACCCATGCGCTATACGAGGATCGAGCGCAAATTCTGCGGCGCTGGCGGCATGGCCAGAACAACCTGTGGATAAGCCGACGAGAAAAGGGCGTCAAAGGATGACGAACACCCCACCCAATTTGCTTCTACACGGTATTATCGCCCGCGATCAGGACCTCAGCTGGAATACCAAGGACGCGGTGCAGCCTACGGATCATGGGCAGGGTTAATGGGCGCTTGCGATTCAGGATCTCGTAAATCCGGTTACGCTTGCCGATGATCGGCTCCAGATTCTTGACAGACAGGCCGCTTTGCTCCATCCGAAACTTGATGGCCTCTATGGGATCCGCCATTCCCATGGGAAAATGCCTAGCTTCATAGGCGACCACGAGCGTGGACAGGATATCCAGGCGATCCCATTCCGGAGTACCCGCCTCCGGGTCGGAGTCCATCAAAGCCGATATCTCCGTGAGGGTCGCCCGGTAATCTGCCTCGGTGTGAATAGGGTGAATGTCCATTCTGTCCTCCTGACCTCAAGCCAACTCAATGCGTTCCGCGTCGATTTTGTCGTATTCCTGATGCGTGCCCACAAACTTCACGCAGACGATCTGCAGTCGGAAGGCAACCGAAACAACCAGCCGGTAGTCATTGTCTTTGATGTTAAAGACGACGCGGCGATTCTTCAGAATGCTGGCACTCCTGTACTGCGCCTTGATGTCAGACGGCTGCGTCCAAGTGGCGTTCCTGGCCTCGTCGTACCATGCTTTCAAGGGCTGCTCGGCATCGGGGCAGCTCTCCCAAAAAGCTCGCAGCGTGGAGACAGCTATCACTCGCATGTTGTTCATGATAGTCCCATTATGGGACCATCGCAACCTGGGCCATTCTTCGGTGATGGCTGGTGTTTCCGCCGGGGGTCCGGCTCCATGTTATGGGATACCCGGAAAGAACAAGCCCCGCGCGTTGGCGGGGCCTTCTAAACTGCAGAGATCGCTTCAGCGGTCAGAGGTTACTGTTACGGCCCTGATGGTAGCCCTCGCTGCGTGCGCGGGCCATGTCGCTAGCACTGTATCCTTTGAATGCAAGACCACTAAAATCTGCCTTGTGGGGCACGAGCATGAAGTACAGAGCGCCCATCACAACCGGGCCGATCACGGTAAGGTACACCAAATCCGTCCCGATAAAGGGAATTGCCAGCGTGATTGGCGAAAACGCCATCGCCAGTATCCAGAAAATGAATATCTTGAGCTTCACGGCCCCACCTCCATTCATCAGACTCAACCCCACCGCTTCTTGCCTATAGCGCGGATTGTCTCGTCGCCGCTACTCGCTGTGCTTCAAGCCGAACCCATTCGCTTGTACACCCACTTTGCTCTCCTCTCCGGGCGACAGGATTTTTTCTGCAACACCATGTATGGCGGTAAGGTTTTTATGCTGTTTCATCATTCTCTCCGCCAGCGACATAGGCTTGTCCTGCCCTTCGCCAGTGGCACCGCTCCGCCCCTCAGCGGGTGCGGCTCGCCCGGTCTCCGCCACACCGGAAGGTCCCGCGTTCTGCAGGGAATCCAGCTTGGGCGGCAGCACCGTGTTTTCGGGAAGCCCAGACGGTTCCGGTGGTGGTGGCGGGGCCTGTACGGCGTTCGCCATACCGGCATCCGCCGCACCGGATAGCGAGCCCGCCTCACCGGCGCCCAAGGCCGTTCCACCAGCCCCCGCAGCACCACCGGCTGCACCGGACAGCGCACCCGCTTCGCCAATCCCAGCGGCTGCGGCTTCCGCGCCCGTCAAAACCCCAGTGCCCGCGCCCGCTCCGGCGGCGCCCAAAGCGGCACCGCCCGTAGCCAGGGCCGCGGCTCCGAGCGCGGCGGCCGCCACACCACTGGAGATCAACTCACCACCGGACATTGTGGACCCGCCCGTCAGGACGCTGGCCGCGATGCCGGGCAGCTTCTTCGCCATCCAGGCAATCAGCAACACAAAAATGAGCACATTGGCATAAGCCGAAAGCGTGGTCCCGATATTGGTCCCGCCAGATTGTTTCACGCCGTTCAGCAGGTTGGTAATGATGGACGAAGAATGGTTCTCGATGAAGGCAATCCAGATCACGAGGACCATGAGCCGGATGCCCACGGACAGCGCGTACTTGAGATACCCTTCCGCGTGCTGCACGGTCCAGCGGCTGCACGCAAAGCCCATCATGATGATGCCCACGGACGCGACCAGCGCGGCCTCCAACTGGATGGCCAGATACTCCAGGGCCAGATAGATCAGGGCCAGAATGGCGATGATCCCGACGACCATCCCGACAAAAGCGCCCAGGATAGTGGAGATCAGGGTCTTTCCGCCGGAGGATACCAGATCCCAGACATACTTGACGGCTCCACCCGTACCGCTCTGCACCGGACCCTGAACACAAGCCGCAAAAATCTTACCGCCGGTATCGAGGATCCAGCTGAGGCCCGTATGCGGCTGCCCGGCGGCGGCGACACCGGATGCCCGGAATCCATCGATAACCCAGCCAATCAGCTCATGCCCGTTGAGCAGGATGGTAAAAAACACACCGATGGTGATGAGCTTCTTGATGAAGGACGTGAACACCTCGTGCACATCCTTGCCACCAATGAGCCACTGCGCCACGAGATAGGCAAAATCCACCCCGAAGAGGACATAAAAGATCCCCTCGGCAATGCTTTTCAGAGAACTGTACCACCCCGTTGTTGCGTTGATAAACGTATTG